>JAGOBX010000277.1 GCA_017999075.1 Candidatus Babelota bacterium
AGCTTTTATTAAGGCGAGGCTATCGGTAGTTCTTTTTTCTTTAGTTTGTTTTGTTCTGACAAAGGCTATACTATCAGATATTTTTTTGTTTTTAATCTGCTGCGCTTTTACTAAGGCGAGGCTATCGGTAGCTCTTTTTTCTTTTGTTTGTTTTGTTCTGACAAAGGCAATACTATCAGATATTTTTTTATTTTTAATTTGTTGTGCTTTTACTAAGGCAAGACTATCAGCCTCACGCCTGTTTTTTATAAGTAGATTTTTATCAAAGTTTATACTATCTGATTTTATTTGCTCAGCTTTCTCCTTTTTATTATTAATATTTTTATTATCAGCATAAGTAAGCGGTTGTTTTTTCTGATATATGTCTAATATTTCCTCTTGTTTATTAATAGCGGTTTTTTCGTTGGCAGAGGCTTCTTTAAGTAGTTCAATCTTTTTTATATTATCAACAGTTTTTTCGGCTAAATTTCTTTTTACTTCAGCTTGTTTAAAGTAAAAGACTACTTCGTATTTTAATATTTTAGTAGTATCATTTTCTATTTCATTTAAAGGTTTATTTTGTTCAATTGCCAGGTTGTTTTCAAGGTATTTGTTTTGGTTATTCAGGTTTTCAAGTGTATAAGCATCAACCTGTTTTTTATCAGCCTCCTTTTTAAGATTATCAGCCTTTTTTATTAATTCATTCTTTTTAACAGGATCTTTTTCGTTATTAGCATTATTTTTTAATTTTTCAACTTGTTTATATTCAGATTTAGCTTCATTTTCTAATTTTCTGCTTGTTTTGGCTATATCTACAGGTTTCCCTTTTTGTTGTTTTTTATTATCCGTTTTATAGTCTATTGCTGTAAGAGAAGAATCCAGAGTTTTGATTTGTTTTTGTATAGATTGTTTTTCTAAAGTATTGGTGGTTTTCTTTAGTTTGTTTTGTAAGGTTTCTTTATTTTTAATAATCAGGTCTGCTGTCGTTTTACGGTTTTGAATTTTGGCTTCTTCAATCGTTTGGGAGGTAATTTGATTTTGGATGTTATTGTCTTTGTCTTTATTTAAGACGAATTCTAATTTTTCTTTATCACTTAATCCTTCAGGGATAGTATCTTTGCTATTATTATTTTCGGTTATTACAGATTGTTCTTCATTTTCATTATTGATTTTATTATCAACCAGAACTTCTGATGTAACTGTCTTTTTATCTTTGGCTGCCTGGTCTTTTATACTTTGCTGAATCATAGTTGTAGCAAATTTAACCTGCGACCTTATAGCTCCTGCTTCTATTTTTAGAAGGTTTCCTTCTCTGTATAATTTATTAGTTAGATTTTTTACAGAGTCAGCTTCATTCTTAATATAATTATAGCGCTCCATCAATCTTTTCTTTTTATTTTCATTGGTTGTTTTGTCAGCGTCTTCTTTGTAAATAGCAGCTTCATCATTTATATCATTAGCAAGTTCATTTTGTTTTTTAGCCTCCTCCAGCACTATGTCTGCTTTTTCAGATTTTATTTCAGCCAAAGTAACCATATCATAATTAATTTTATTTTTTATTTCCTTGATGTCCACTTTTTTATTGTCTTTATATTTTTTATTCATATCGGCATATAACTTATCTGCTTTGTCTCTATTGCCGTTTTTCATCTGATTTTCAACTTCAGCAACTTCATTATTAACTTTTTTAAGGTAATTCTTCTGTTCTTCTATCTGAAGTGTAACTAATAAATCTGTGTTGGCTGCGACAATAGATTCATTGCTAAGTCTGGTAGAATCCTTCTGAAGTTTTTTAGCTTTTTCAATTTCCTTGTTTTTTGCATTCTTATCCGTGAGTGTATTTGCAAATTTTATAATACTATCCGCTTCTTTGCCTTTTTTGGTTGCTTCTATATTTTTCTCAATAGAAACTTTTTTTAGAGAAACAGAGAGATTTTTCAGAGTTTCAACATTCTGGCTTATTTGTTTTTTGTAAACCCCTGCTTTTTGGATTACAGAATTTTTTTGTAGTTGTTTTTCTTTTTGAGTAGCTTTTTTCTCTTCTCTTAATTCCTGTTCTGTTTTAGGTTCGGTATAAGTTTCCTTTTCATATTTACTGATATTTTCGGCTAATAATTGTTTGTCATTTGCAGTAGGAGAAGGAATATTATTTAAACTATCGTTATTATTGTTAATTTGATTAATCAAATCGGTTAATATAGTACTTTCGGCTTTTTGAATTTTAATATCCCTTGTAATACTGTCAGATAAATTTTTGTATTTTTTTACTTCTTTATTTTTCTGGTCAGCAGCAGCCTGTATTTCCGCTGCTTCTTTCTGGAGTTTACGTTTTTTTATTGGATTAATAGTAGATTTTGCATCTGAAAATAAAGCATTAGCCTTACTTTGTAATTTCTTTTGTTCTTTAGCTAATATCAGGGATTTATCTTTCAGGTCTTTTGCTTCCTTTTCCTTGTAGCTTGTTTCTCCCGGAGCCGGAGTTTTAAGATTTGTATTTATATTATCATACTTATCTATATTGGCAAGAGTTTCTTCGGTTTTAGTCTTTATTTCTTTAGTTGTTTTATTTATTTCAGTACTGTCTTGAGTGTTTTCAAGTTCTTTGTTAGTTGCTATCAGATTATCTTTAACCTGTTCAATTTCATCAATTTTATTTTCAAGTTCTTTGGCAATTTTATAAGCGGTTTTGGATTCGGTTTTTAGTTTTAAAGCATCATTTTTAAGAGTATTGGCTTTTGTTATTTCAGCATCCTTTTGTGTCTTATTTTTAGGGGTATTGGCTTTAAATATTATGCTGTCAGCCTGTTTTTCTTTTTTTTCAGCCTGTTTACTTTTTAACAGTGCCAGTTTCATTATATTTTCAGCTTTGTTCTCAAGTTTTTCTTTTTTATCATCTATTTTATTTATATATATACTGTTTTCTTCAATAACCTTACTATTATCTTGTTTTTTCTTTTGTATGGTTTTTATTTTATTATCCGTAACTTCCTGATAAATAGTATCTTTTTTTATTGGTGTTTTATTATCTTTAATTATTTTCTTTTCTTTATTTATATCAGTCTTTTTATTAACAGATTTGGGTTGTTTAAATTCAGCGAGTTTATCCTGTTTATTAGTTTTCTCTTGAGTGGGTGTAACTATTGAAGAGTCCTGTTCGTCAGAGTAAGAAGCGATATTATCAATTTCATCGGTTAAATTATCAGCTAAGATGTTTGAATTGTTAATACTATCAATTTTTAGGTCTAATTTAGAATTATCAGCTAAAATTTTATTTACCTGATCTCTATTTTTATCAATTTCTTTTTCCCTGTCTTCAGCTTCGGAGAAATATGTTTGTTTTAAGTTTTTATCTTTGGTCTTAATTGCTTCGGCTTTATAATTGTCAGCTTCTTTTTTTAATTCATCTATATTTTTAAGAATCTCTGTTTTTTGGGTTTCATTTTTTAATTTTTGCTGTGTAATTTGTTTTAATTGCTGCTCTTCATCATTATCTGTTTTTATTGTAATTTTATTAATTTTTTTATAATTATCATTATTAACAAGTTCATTAAGTAAAACTATAGCAGAACTGCTGTCATTGGTTTGATCCGTTTTTTTGATGAGGTTATTATAAAAAGCAGCTTCATTTGCAGCTTTTCTCGTGTTTTCATATAAATCAGTATATTGTTTCTCTACTTTTTCGGCAATTTTTATTTCATCTTTAAGTTTTTCTGTTTCTTTTTTTAATTTATTAATGTTTTGTTTGTCCTGTTCCTTTTGATAAATGTCATTGTTTTGTTTAGATTGTGCTATTGCGCTGTCAAGCTGTCTTTGTTTATTAGTTGCAAGTTCTTTTTTCTTTTTTATAATATTGGCAGCAATATTTTTTTTATTTTCAGCGATTTTTTCATTGTTCTGAACCTCTTCCAGTAACTCCTGGGAATAGTTAATTATTTCTTTATTGTCTTTAAATTTGCTTGCAGGTATGTTATAATTAAGTTCTTCATCTTCGTCTATTTCTCCTTTAGCTTTAGTTTTATTTTCGTTATTATTATCGGCAACAGGTGTATCAAACATATCTTCACTGGAATTAACTTCAAGTTTTTCTTTTTGTTTAAGTAGGTTAAGATAAGTTGAATCCTGAACAGTATAACTATATTTTGGCACTACTTTAGCAAGTATATTAGCATCAGGTCTGCGGTCTATTCTGACTTTAAAAATGCTAATCATATTTTCTGCCGTATTTCTTGTTGATGAAAAATAAGCGTATTTCTGAAGCGTATCTGTTACAAATAATATATCTTCATAAGGTGTGTTGATGGAAAAGTCAAGATTTACAGGTGTTGTCCATTTATTTAAAACTTTATCATAAGTGCTTCGGAAAATATCATATCCTCCCATAGAATTATGTCCTTTTGAAGAGAAATAAAGGGTTTTACCATCAGGTAATATATAAGGATAATCTTCATCGTATTCGGTATTGATAGTTGCAGGTAATTTTTCAGGCTTTGACCATTGATCTTTCGCTAACCTGAATGAGCGATAAATATCTCTGTTATTTCCTTTATCTCCAAAACTTGAGTAATATATAACTTTATTTTTTTCACTGTAGAATACTATACTGTTATCATTATTTTTTTTGTCATTTTTGGTCTTAAATACATCAGGTTTTGCGAGAAGTTTGCCTCCAAATTCATTTATTTTATATGAGCGATAATAATCTGTCTGGTTAGTAGTCTTTTTCTCAAGTACAAATAAATCTTTAAGGTCGCTAAGTAGTTGCTTACCATTATTGCACATCTCTATCTGCCTGTCAATATCTTTTTTTGAAGTAATAAAGTCAGAGCTTTTGCTTTTATAATTATTAAAGGCATTAATAGCTTCCTGAAATCTATAATTAATATGATAAGCCAACCCTAAAAAATAATATAAATCAGGACTCACGTCTTTCTTATTTATTGCATATTCAAGAAAACGTAGCGGTGTTTCAGTATTTCTTTTATCTGCCATTAAAAGGCTGGCGCCAAATTTAAAACTAAGGACAGCATCTTTAGGTTGTAAACTTAACAATTGTGAATAAAGAGGTAAAGCAGCAGCATAGTTTTCTTTTTTAAAATAGTTATCTGCCTGTTTTAAAACTTCATTCTCAAAATCCTTATCATTCTGGGCTTTTAATGTTAGCACAGGATAAAAAAATAACAAGAGGAAAATTATATTTTGTAAAATTTTTCTCAAAAAATGAGTTATAAAATTATTATGCAAACCTACACTTTTTTTTTAAATTTGTATTTTAAAGAGAAAAATTCTATTTGTTTTTTTAAATTTTTTCTTTGTTATTGTTTGTTAATATGTTAATTAACAAATATATAATATGATTGATAATTACTATCTCTATTAAATATTCGTATCAGGGTTATGAAAAAATAATTATTTTTGTCAAATTTTTAAAATATGGATGAATTAAAACAAGCTGCTTATGCAGCATTGAAAGATTATCTGGCATTAAAACAGGATGAAACTTTGCTTATTGT
>JAGOBX010000278.1 GCA_017999075.1 Candidatus Babelota bacterium
GTTTTTATTAGTGGCTGGTTTGTTTTAAAACTTATTTCAGCTAACGATAATCCCTCCATTTTTTTGTATTTTTTTGAAGATAGTCCTGTAGGAAAAATATCTTTGAAACCCAAAGAACCTCCATAATTTTCCCATTCAGGCAATCCATCTTGAATACATTTTTCGATATATTTTTGAGTTTTTTTTATTGAAATTTCTTTTAATAATTCGGATTTCTGCTTATTTAACAGAGTCGGAGGCAGCAGTGAAGTCAGTGTTGTGGAACCTGCAGTATATGGATAAGAATCAAAGGTAATATCGCTGTATTTATTATAAGAATCAATTAATTTTAAAATTTGTCCGGTTTTGTGCCAATTGGATTTTGCATAAGTTTTTAAATGAGACAACTGGATTTTACAATTATACTTTTCTGTATATCCAACAACTTCTTTTATGGATTCTATCACTTTTGCTCCTTCATCGCGCAAATGAACAGCAAGAATTTTATTATATTTTTTTACCAGTTTGGCGATAAGTTCATATTCTGATTTATCAGCGAAAATATTTGGAGGATATCCTATTCCTATTGAAACTCCGGCAGCTCCGGATTCAAGTTCTTCGGATATAAGTTTTTCCATTTTATTTAATAAATCTGTGTTATATTTTATTGAGGACATTTCTGTCAAGTAAAACCGCAGAGTTGAATATCCAATAAGCGTTTCTATATTATTCCAAGAATTTTTTTTGCATAGATTCAAAAAAGAAGATGTATTGTTCCATTGCCATTTAACTTTTTCATTTCCCCATATACTGCTGTACATAGCTTGCCAAACATTTTTATATTCAGGTTTTACAGGAACAACGGATAATCCGCAATTGCCAACCACTTCAGTTGTTATTCCCTGCATCAGTTTTGGGGAAATATTTTGTTTATTTAAAGATGCGAGTTCACTGTGAGAATGGACGTCTATAAAACCAGGAGAAACAATAAGTCCTTCAGCATCTATTATTTTTTCGAATTTTGATTCATTTATTGTTTTATCATTTGAAATCAAATCAATTATTATGTTATCGGATATAATAATATTCTTTTTTATAAATTGATATTTTTGAAATTCCGGGAAATAAGCGTTTTTAATTAATATTTTCATAAAAAATTTAAAAATTATTTATTATTAATTTGAGGAGATGAAGGAGAAGGAAAAACAGGATTACCGGTATTGCCGGTCTGTTTAGAATTTATAGAACTGTCAGTTTTAGGCCTCAAATTAGATTGATTAACAGGTTGGGTAGTTAATATTACATTTTTTATTCCGGCAAGTTTTGCTATGTCAGTAAGTTTTATAACCAGACCGTATTCTACTCTGTAATCTGCATTAACAGATAAACTTGATTCTTTAAGATTCGGAAGATTTTTTTCGATTTCAGGGCCTAATTGTTCTATTGAAGTTTTTTTATCATTAAGGAAAATTTCATTATCTGCATTTATGTATGCAGTTAAATATTCGGAATTTATATTGTCAGTGGAAGAAGCTTCAGGAAGTTCGATTTTAAAACCTGGCTGCAGCATAAATGTTGAAGTTGCCATAAAGAAAATTAATAAGGTAAATACCAAATCTACCATCGGAGCAATGTCTAAATCAGGAGTTGATTCATCTTCCTGTTTTAAAAAATTAAAGCGCATAATTTTGAAACTCCGTGTTTAATATTTTAATTTTAATACTATCATACTTGCAGTTTTTTCCATTTGTCTTACTATGTTTTTGCATCTTACCATAAAGTATTGATGAAATACTAAAGTTGGAATTGCTATACTTAAACCAAAAATTGTGGTCAAGAGAGCTTGAGATATTCCTCCTGCAAAAACTGTTGCGGAAATGTTGCCGGATAATTTTAACATGTCGTTAAAAGCCTGCAATAAACCTGTTACTGTCCCTAAAAGTCCGAGCAGAGGAGCTATTTTTGCCAATAAAGACATATAATCCAAATTTGTGGTTAATTGATGAACTTCAAAATATCCTAATTCTTCGATCATTTCTTTTATTTTGGTTTCATCTTTATCGCGGTAATTAATAGCGATTTTAACTATAGAAGAAACCGGAGACGGATGTTTTTCACACAGTTCTTGAATCTCTTTAATTTTATTTTCTGAAATAAGAGAATCCACATTCTGAATTATCTTATAAGAATTATATATGATTTTTTTTAAAAATAATGCCCGTTCAATTATAATCATTATTATGAAAAGTAAAACATAAGTTAACGGTATCATTATGATTCCGCCTTTATGCAGAATGTCGATTTTTTGATAGGCATAATATACAAAAGGCAATGTGATTAATATTTCAACTATCAACAGAAGTTTGTTGAATAATATTTTTTTCATACTAAAATTTCTCCTAATTATTATAATTTAATATATTATAAAACAAATAATATAAAATACAAGTTAAAATTATAAAATAAATAACAAAATTTTGTTTGACAAATTAAAATTTAAATGATAATATAATATTTAATATAGAAAATTAATACAAAAATAATCGGTTGATATTAAAAAATGTATTAATTTTCGTTTGAATATATATTTAATCAGGATCAATTTATGTTGACGCAAAGGATTGAAACTATATGTATTACTATACTTTAAAACCTTATGGTTTTAATATAAATACATTATTATTTATTATTAAAAGAAATTTTTGTTTGGAAAAATTTATCGACAATCATATTAAAAATTGATTTTTTTAGTAACTGTTTATTTCAATCTTACATACATAAACTTGCTTCCTGTATAAATATTATATCAATAACTACATTATTTTATTAAATAAAAAGATAAAGGAGGCAGTAAAAGTGTATTTTGTTCAACTTGTTATTGGCTTGATAGTTGGAGCGCTGTCAAGTTATGGCATAACACGCGTTATGCTAAATAAAAAATTCAAATCAGAAAAAGAAGGGTTATTAAATTCTATTGAAGAAATAAAAAAAGGTGTTGAAAAGGAAAAAACAACATTAAAAAAATCAATGGAATTGGAATTGAAAGAAAAATTGATTTTTGAAAGGAATAAATTAAACGAAGAATTCAAAGAAATTCGAAAAGAACAAACTGAATTTGAAAAACATCTTAATAGAAAAGATGAAAAATTGACACATAAAGAAGAAGAGTTAAATCAGAAAAATAATGAACTGAATCAGAAAGATAGAGGATTAAAACAAAAAGAACAGCAAATTGATGAAACCTTAAAAAAACAAGTTGCAGAACTTCAAAAAATCGCCAGATTAACTGTAGAAGAAGCTAAAAAAACCCTCGTAGAGAAAATTGAAAAAGATGCCAAACATGAAGCTATGAAATTCGTCAAAAAATATGAGGAAGAGGCGAATAAAGTAGCTGAAAAACAAGCCAGAAAAATAATTACACTTGCAATACAAAGGTGTGCTGCTGAAGTTGTGGCTGAAAATTCTGTAACAACTGTTTCTCTTGCTTCTGATGACATGAAAGGCAGGATTATAGGACGTGAAGGAAGGAATATAAGGGAATTTGAAAAATGCACAGGAGTAGATCTTATTATAGATGATACCCCTGAAGTTGTAATAATATCTTCTTTTGACAGTATACGCAGGGAAGTTGCAAGACTCGCTCTTGAAAAACTTTTGGTTGACGGCCGCATACATCCAACGAGAATTGAGGAAATTGTTGAAAAAACTAAAAAAGAATTGAGTAAAACAATAGTTGAAGCAGGAGATGCAGCTGTTCTTGAAGTCGGTGTTCATGGGATTTCAAATGAGCTTATTAAATATTTAGGAAAACTTAAATTTAGGACTTCCTATGGACAGAATGTTTTACAGCATTCGATAGAAGTAGCAGTATTAGCAGGTTTAATGGCAGCAGAATTAGGAGCAAATGTACAGTTGGCTAAAAAAATGGGACTTCTTCATGATATAGGTAAAGCTTTAGATCAAGAAAATGAAGGGACACATGCATTATTAGGCGCTGAGCTTGCTAAAAAATCAGGGGAACCTGAGGTAGTAGTGCATGCTATTGCCGCTCATCACGGCGAGGTTTCTTTTAAAACAGTAGAAGGTGTTTTAGTTGCCGCAGCAGATGCTATTTCTGCAGCTCGTCCTGGTGCCCGTAAAGAAAATATAGAATCGTATTTGAAACGTCTTGAACAACTTGAACAGATTGCTGAAGATAAACATGGGGTTGAAAAAGCTTATGCTATTCAAGCAGGCAGAGAAGTAAGAGTTATAGTTAAACCAGAACATGTTGACGATACAACTATGGAAATAATGGCGAGAGATATAGCTAAAGAAGTTGAAGAAAAACTCGAATATCCAGGACAGATTAAGATAACTGTAATCAGAGAATCAAGAATAATAAGTTATGCTAAATAAAAAAATAACGCCGGTTTAATGAATTTATTTATTACCGGCGTTATTTTTATGAACTTATTACTTGACAAAATAATTAATTTTAAAGATAATATTTTAATATACTGTATATATTTTATTTTATTATAAAATTTTGAATTTTCTAATATGTTTTTAAAACAAATAGAGTTAATTGGATTCAAATCTTTTGCGGATAGAGTTCGTCTGGAGTTCGGAGAAGGAGTATCTGCCATAATAGGTCCTAACGGTTCCGGTAAAAGCAATATATCTGATGCTATGAAATGGGTTCTTGGAGAACAAAGCGTGAAATCTTTGCGTGGAAGTTCAATGGAAGACGTAATATTTAATGGCACATCAACAAGAAAATCTTTAGGGAGAGCGAGTGTATCAATTACAATTTCCAATGAAAGAGGAATATTGCCTATAGCATTTAAAGAAGTTACTGTAACAAGAAGAATATTTAGAACAGGGGACAGCCAGTATTTAATAAATGATTCGGAATGCAGATTGAAGGATGTTATAGAATTGTTTATGGACACAGGATTGAGCAAGGGTTCATATTCTATTATAAGTCAAGGACAGATAGGAACGATTTTAACATCAAATCCTTATGATAGGAGAACAATATTTGAAGAGGCTGCCGGAATAGTTAAATATAAAACTCGGAAAAAAATAGCTTTGAATAAATTGGATGCTACTAAACAGGATTTATTAAGGGTAAGTGATATTCTTCTCGAACTTGAAAGGCAAATCCGTTCTTTAAAATATCAGGCTGCAAAAGCAGAACGATATAAGGTTTTAAGCGAGCAGCTTGAAACTACAGAAATATATGCCAGGTATGTCGAATATGAAAAAAATTTTCTGGAAATTGCCGAATTAAAAAAAGAACATATTTTAAATTCAGATAAAAAAATTGAAATTGAAGCTAAGATTAGCGCTCATGGTTCTGATTATGAAACTGGAAAATTGCGATTGATGGAACTGGATGGAGAAATCAATAGAATTTCTGAAAAAATATTTGTTTTAAATGAAAATATAAAAAATAATGAATATAAAATTCTCGACAATAACAGCAAGATAAACAATTATGATTTTCAGATAAAACAATATGGAGA
>JAGOBX010000279.1 GCA_017999075.1 Candidatus Babelota bacterium
CTTATAAATATCTGCATCCATTCAGCTCCAGAGCTGTCCGCAGATTCAATTGATTTTGATATTCCGCCTGAAATAGAAAAATGCGCGCCTATTTTCATTTTATTTTTTCAGCTTAATTAGAGTTTCAGAAAATTCTTTTATAACCTTTTCAAATTCTTCTTTTTTCTTGGTTTCTTTTTCAATAACTTGTTTAGGAGCTTTTGAAATAAATTCAGTGTTTTCCAATTTTTTTAAAGTTTTGTCAAGTTCGGATTTATTTTTTTCTATCAATTTTGTTATTCTGTCAATTTCAGAATTTACGTCAATATTAGATTTCAATTCAACAAAAATAGAAATATAAGGGAGAACTACAGACCCATAATCGTCAGCATTTTCTATTTGTGATTTATTTAATGAATCTAAAAATTTTATTTTTTCTGTTTTGGCAAGCAGTGAAATATAATTTTCATATTTTTCAATTATTATACGGACTTCATCTTTATCACTAAGAAATATAACTCCGACTTTTTGTGAAGGAGGGATATTATTTTGACTGCAGATGTTTCTTATATTGGTTACAATTTCAATTATCTGATCCATATTCCTGCATTCATTATCTGATATCGAATATTCATCGGGTACAGGCCAGTCAGAAATCATTATATGTTTTTTAATCCGATATTTTTCAGGAAGTTTCTGCCAGATTTCTTCTGTAATAAAAGGGATTATCGGATGTAATAATTTTAATACAGAATTCAAAATATCAAATAAAACCGTAATTTTAATATTTTTTACAGATTGAGTTCCTTTAAACAAATCCGGTTTAACTATTTCTATATACCAATCACAAAATTTTTTCCATACAAAATCATATAAACAGGCAGCAGCATCGTTAAACCTGTATTTATCAAAATTTTCAGTGACATTTTTTACTGTAAAATTAAATTCTCTTAAAATCCATTTATCGGCAAGCGATAATTCCTTGTATTCTAATTTATCAAGAATTTTAGTTTCTTCAGAATAATTCATAAAAATAAATCTCGTAGCATTCCAGATTTTATTCAGAAAATGCCTGTATCCTTCAAGGCGGTTGTAGGACAATTTTATATCTCTGCCTTGTATGGCAAGAGCAGCGAGGGTGAATCTCATTGCATCGCATCCGTAATTTTCTATCAGTTCAAGCGGATCAATTGCATTTCCGCTTGATTTACTCATTTTTTCTCCTGTTTCAGTTCTTATCAGAGCATGTATATAGATATCTCTAAATGGAACATTACCCATAAAATGTTCACCCATAATTATCATTCTCGCAACCCAAAAAAATATTATATCGAACGCCGTAGATAATACTGTAGTCGGATAAAACATTTTTAAATCATTAGTTTTTTCAGGCCAGCCTAAAGTTGAAAACGGCCATAGTGCAGAAGAAAACCATGTGTCCAGGACATCTTCATCCTGGCGTAGATGTTGAGATCCGCATTTTGAACATTTATCCGGAACAGTTTTTGAAACAATTATGTTATCACAATCATTACAATACCACACCGGTATTCTGTGCCCCCACCAAATCTGGCGTGAAATACACCAATCCCTTACTTTTTCCATCCAATCAAAATAAGTGGTTTCCCAATTTTTAGGATGAAACTTCACTTTTCCTGATTTAACAGATTCTATTGCAGGTTCAACGAGAGGTTTCATCTTAACAAACCATTGTTTTGAAATATACGGTTCTATAATTGTCTTACATCTGTAACAATGACCCACCTGGTGTTTATGAGGTTCTATTTTAATTAAATATCCGTCTTTTTTTAAATCTTGAACAACATTTTTTCTGGCTGTAAATCTATCCAATCCTTTATATTTTCCAGTATTTTCATTCATTTTAGCGTCATCGGTCAAAATGTTTATTTCTTCAAGATTATGTTTTTTCCCTATCAGAAAATCATTAGGATCGTGAGCAGGAGTTATTTTTAAAGAACCTGTTCCAAATTCAGGATCAACATAATTATCAGCTATAACTTTAAGCTCGCGGTTCATCAATGGAAGTATAACTGTTTTTCCAATATATTTTACATAACGTTCGTCAGATGGATGGACCGCTACAGCAGTATCTCCAAGCATTGTTTCAGGTCTGGTAGTAGCAATAGTCAAATATTCCGAACTGTCTTTAAAAAAATATTTTATATAATAAAACGCGCCATCTACTTCATTATGATCGACTTCATCATCAGCTAAAGCAGTAACACAGCGTGGACACCAGTTTACTATATAATTTCCGCGGTAAATAAGTTTTTCGTTATAAAGTCTTATAAAAACTTCTTTAACAGCATTTGACAACCCTTCATCCATTGTAAATCTTAGACGCGACCAGTCGCAAGAGGCTCCGAGTTTTTTTAATTGCTGTATAATTCTGTTCCCATATTCATTTTTCCATTCCCAAACCTTTTCAATAAATTTTTCTCTGCCTAAATCATGCCTGCTTATTTTTTGTTTCAACAGCATTTTTTCAACTACATTCTGTGTTGCAATTCCGGCATGGTCAGTACCTGGCAGCCATAAAACATCATAACCCTGCATTCTTTTGAATCTTGATAAAATATCTTGGATTGTATTGTTGAAAGCATGTCCTATATGCAGCTGACCTGTTACATTAGGGGGAGGTATTACAATACAAAAATGCTGTTTGTCAGGATTTCCTTCAGCTTTGAAATAATTATTATTTTCCCAAATTTCATACCATTTATTTTCTATACTTTTGGGTTCATAACTTTTTCCCAATTCTTTTTCAGTCATTTTTTTAGAACACTCTCCCGAAAAAATATTAAATAATAACATTAACTAAAATACAAATAACTGCAATCATTTTTTTATAACGATTAATTTTTATATTATTATATCGAATAAAAAAATTATTTTTATTTTTTTAATACTATATTTTTTTTTATCAAAATGTCAATTTAAATAAAACATTTAGAAATAACGAATATCCTTTTTTTTCTTTAGAATTTTGAAATATAGCACTCGCATTATAAAATGCGAATCCGTGCTTATGCATCAAGTAAAAACAGTTCTAATTTTTTTTTAGTGATTCAAATAATTCTGTTTCTCTTGCAAGCAAATCGTAATTTTTTTCTATCAAGCTGTTAAGTTCAATATTGCGTTTTGAAATTGATGCGATAACTTCGCGATCCCCTTCGTTTGAAGCTTTTATTAAAACCTGATAATTATCATTGAGTTCCGATTCAAAAAAATTGATATTTTTTTCCAGTTCTTTAATCTTATTTTCGACAGGTTTTAATTTTTTATTTTTTTCTTTAAAGGCTTCATTTCTGAGTTTCAAAGATTCTTTTTTTAAATCAAATTCTTCTAAATCATTAGTTTTTTCTTTTTTTTTTTTTAAAGATTTGTTATCCAATCCGTCATCTTCCCATCCTACAGTTTCAAGAAAATACTGGTAACTACCTTCAAAAACCGTTATTTTTCCGCGATCAAAAATTATTAACCTGTTAGCTATAGCGTTTAAATATAGTTCATTATGGGTTACTATTAGTATTGCTCCGTCAAATGAATCAAGTGCAGCCATCAACGAATCGCATGACTCCATATCAAGATGATTTGTAGGTTCATCAAGCAAAAGCATATTAACCGGAGACACCAATATTTTACCAAGAAGAACCCTGCTTCGTTCACCTCCTGATAAAACTGATATTTTTTTTAATGCATTATCGTTTTCAAACATTAACGCACCGCAAATATTCCTGGCGCGCTGAATAGAATAATCAGGATCTGTCAGCATTATTTCATCAAGAGCAGAATTACTTTCCGTCAATCGCATAATATTCGTTTGTCCGAAATATCCTGTTTCAAGCATATGGTGTTTTTTAATTGTTCCGCTTATCGGCATAAGTTCTCCGGTTATCAATCTTAATAGTGTAGTCTTCCCTTTACCATTTTTACCTATTACTCCTATCCGATCATTTTTACCTATTACAATTGAAAAATTATCTATTATATTATTTTCGCAGTTATCGAATGAAAAAGAAACATTCTCTATTTCCATCATATTTTTTGCAGGGAAATCTTTATTTGTGAAAGAAAAATCTATAGTTTTTATTCTTTCAAGTTTATCAAATTTTTCCTGTTTTTCCAAACTTTTAATTCTGGACTGAACCAAATTGGCAAGCCTGGCTTTAGCTCTGAATCTGCTTATAAATAATTCTGTTTCTTTTCTTTTTTTTTCATCGTTTATCCTTGTTTTTTCATAAATCTCCTCTTCTTTCAAAATTTGTGAATATGTTTTTTCAGTGCCTCCTTCAGTTTTTTTGATTTTTTTACGGTGAATTGCCAATATATGTGAAACTACACTGTCCATAAAATTTCTGTCATGAGTTATTAAAAGCAGTTCGTTCTGCCATTGATTTAAAAATTTTATGAGCCACCTGATTGAAACTATATCGAGATAATTTGTAGGTTCGTCAAGAAGAAGCATATCAGGTTCAGATATAAGCGTTTTAGCGAGATTAATCCTAACTTGATACCCGCCGGAAAATTCGTTTATGGGTCTTCTCATATCGTCTTTTGAAAATCCAAGTCCTGTTAATATTTTTTCAACTCTCCAAATGTTATGTTCTTCATTAATCGGTAAACCAAGACAAGCTTCATCTAAAGGAGTAGGACTTTTAAAATTTATATGCTGTTCAAGATATCCTATTTTATAATTATTAGGAATTGAAATTTTTCCTGAATCCGGTTCTTCCATACCAAGCAAAATTCTAAACAGCGTTGTTTTTCCGTGCCCGTTTCTGCCTACAATCCCTATACGTTCTCTTTTATTTACAGTAAATGTAATATTATCAAATAAAACCTGTCGCCCGTAATATTTGCTTAAATTAGAAACTGTAATCAACTTTTTCCTCCATAAATGGGAATATTTCCAAATGCCCATTTTATATAAGATTTATATTTTGGAAACAATTCCATAATACATACTAATTTTAGAAAAATATTAAATAAACCTAAAAAATGCAACATACTTTTTTTGTATTATTGAAAATTTGACAAAATCAGGTATTTTATGTGGTATTGATAATTTTTAAATATTTTTCTCGCAATTTTTGGATTGTATATTATCAGATTTATTCAATCAGCTAAAAAACCAAGTAAAATAAAATTTTAAAGATGATTTTCAGTAAGATTATTTTTAATTTTCAATTTGATAATGGGTTAAATTAAATGATGAAATATCAATTTTTTTCATTTTATTTTCAACGGTATATTTTAAAATAGAATTATTATATTTAGTATCAGGATTCCATTTTTTTATGATTCCATTTTCATATTCCAATAAATAATAATTATAAAATTTAAATTTTTTATTTAAAAATTCATAATTCTCAATGCCTGCATCTTCCCAGTAG
>JAGOBX010000280.1 GCA_017999075.1 Candidatus Babelota bacterium
ATATGTTCTCTGATAAAAAAGTTCTATTCATCTATACCTATTTTAGGTATATGTTTAGGCCATCAGGCTATAGGATATGCGCTTGGAGGAAAAATTAGCGGAGCAAAAAAAATAATGCATGGAAAAATATCAAAAATTTTTCATAATAAAACAGGTATTTTTTCCAACATAAACAACCCGTTTAATGCGGTTAGATACCATTCTCTTGTTATTGACAGCGATTGCCTGCCAGAAGAACTTGAAATTACTGCTCATACCGAAGACGGAACAATTATGGGAGTTCAACACAAAAAATTCCCATTTTTACAAGGAATTCAATTTCACCCTGAATCAATTTTAACTGAAGAAGGAAAAAAACTATTACTTAATTTTTTTAACTCTTTTGAAAACAGTTCTTCCAAAAAAAACGGAGATTTAAAAGAATACATAAAAAAAGTTGTTGATGATATAAATTTGAACCAAGAAGAATCTGTAAATGCTATGAGAATAATAATGAACGGAAATGCCACACCTTCACAAATAGCTGCATTTATGACTGCATTAAGATTAAAAGGAGAAACAATCGATGAAATCACCGGATTTGCGAGGGTTATGCGTGAAAAATCAACTAAAATTAAAGTAACTTCAACTAATCTTGTTGATACTTGCGGAACAGGCGGTGATATGAGCAATACTTTTAATATATCAACATGTTCTGCATTTGTTGCCGCAGGAGCAGGAGTTAAAATATCAAAACACGGAAACAGATCAGTTAGCAGTCATTGCGGAAGTGCTGATATACTTTCAGCGCTGGGAGTTAATATTGACCTTACACCTGAACAGACAGGTAAATGCATAGATTCTGTAGGTATAGGTTTTTTATTTGCTCCAAAACTTCACGGTGCAATGAAATACGCTATGACTCCAAGAAAAGAAATGGGAATCAGGACAGTGTTCAACATTTTAGGACCTTTATGCAATCCTTCATTCGCTGAACATCAGGTGCTTGGAGTTTATGACGAATCTCTGACCGAAATATTAGCTAATGTTTTAAAAAATTTAGGAGTCAAATCTGCCTTTGTTGTTCACGGTTGCGATGGACTTGACGAAGTAACTCTTACGGATTATTCAAAAATATCAGAACTTAAAAATGGAATTGTCAAAACTTACAAATTCAATCCTGTAGAATATGGTTTTCATTTATGCGCTCCCGAAGATCTTAAAAGCGGTTCTATCGAAAATAATGTGGATATATTCAAATCAATTCTTGATGGAAAAAAATCTCCAAAAACCGATATTGTATTAATAAACGCAGCATTTGCCATTCTAATGGGTAAAGAAGGCATTAATAATTTTAAAGATGCAGTTGAGCTTGCAAAAGATTCTATTTTTTCCGGCAAAGCAAAAAAGAAATTAAATGAACTTATAGAATTTACAAATAAATAAATTTTCAAAACAACAACTGTTATGCTTAAAAATATTTTTGAAAATAAAATTATTTCATGTTTATTGCTCGTATGCATTTCTTTCACTGTTTTTTCCCCGTCTTTGCAGTCAGGGTTTATCAATCTTGATGACAAAAATTATCTTATTAATAATGATTATGTAAAAAAACTATCCTTCACAAACATAAAAAAAATTTTCACTACATACCACGAAGGCGCTTATAAACCTCTGGTTTTTTTTACATTTTCTATAGAGCGGCATTTTTTCGGATTAACACCTTTTGTTTACAGAATCAACAATTTAATCATTCATATAATAAATATTATTCTTGTATTCATGCTTTTCAGACTTCAGATAAAGGATGATATAATTTCACCTTTTTTCATAGCTTTGCTGTTCGGTATTCATCCGATAAAAACAGAATCTGTCATATGGATTACCGAACGTAAAGATATGCTCTTCGGAATTTTTTTTTTAAGCGCTTCGATAAGTTATATTAAATTTTCAATAAACAAATCAACCGCTAATTATATTTTATCAATTTTATTTCTTACAATTTCTCTTCTTGCTAAACCGCAGGCAATAACTTTCCCATTCATTCTTATTTTATATGATTATTTAACTGAACAAATTTTATTGAAAAACATAATCAATAAAATTCCTTTTATAATTATATGTCTGATTTTCATTATATTCAACATTTTTCAAAATAATTCTGTAAATTCTCAGTTTATCTTTAATTCCTTTTCTGATTCAATATTTATAGGAGTTTTCAATATATTGTTCTATATTTCAAAATTAATTTTTCCTTATAAAATTTCTTTTATATATCCTGAACCAAAACTTTTATTTTCCCAATTTTCATTTTATGACAATCTTCATTTTTATTCTGTTCTACTATCCTTTACATTTATAATATTTTATTTAACAAAAAAAAACAAAACGCGGATAATAATCGCAGGTTTATGTTTTTTTATAATATCAATATTCCCTACTCTTCATATTATAACAATAGGGAAAGTAGCTACTGCAAACAGATATAATTATATACCTTCCATAGGAATTTTTTTTATATTGATATATTTTATAAAAACAGTAATTTCCGAACAAAAGTTACATAAAAATATAAAAAACTATATTTTATTATTCATAGTAATAATCATATCATTTTATGCGGCAAGTACATATTTTCTTAATTTAAATTGGAATAACAGTGATTCTATTTTTACAGACGCTATTCAAAAATACAAAAAAAATCCTTTTGCTTTTTTATGCAGAGCCGGAAATTATTATGATTTAAAAAAATACGATAACGCATTATCAGATTGTATTAAAACATTAAAAATGTCTCCTGAAGACTATGATGCTTTACGGCTTCGAGGAAAAATTTACATTTCATTAAATAATTTTGATAAGGCTTTTGACGATCTGTCTGAAGTTATAAAAAAATACTATGATCCCGACATATATAATTCAATGGGAATAATATATTATTCCACTGCCAATTATGATACCGCTGCACAACTATATTCAGTTGCAATTTCATTAGAGCCAAATAATTCAAAATTCATTTATAACCGCGCTCTATCTTATTTTAATATGAAAAAGTTTAATGATGCAGAACTTGATTTCAAAAAAATTCTTAAAATAAATGATTCTTTTTTCATATCCTATTATTATCTCGGATTAATTAAATTTTTAACTAAAAATTATCTTGAAGCGGAGTTGTTTTTTACACAGTCATTAAATTTAAACTCAAATATTATATTAAGTTATTACTACAGGGCTTTATGTAATTACAATTTAAACCAATACGAAAAAGCTAAATCCGATTCAGATTATTTGTTATCTAAATATCCGAAAAATACTGAATTTATAAAGTTAAAAAAAATTGTCTATGGCAAATAAATTTTTTTTTGACCCTCTTATAAACAAATTGTCTGCGGCCATTTCAGATTTTTTATATCCTCAATTTTGTTTAAACTGCAATATTATTCTGAATTCTGATACAGAAATTATTTTCTGTAAGGGATGTTCCGAAAGTGTTTTAATACCGCCTTCATACAAATCAGTATGCAATAAATGCGGAAAAATAATGTCATCAGATTTAAGCGTTCCTCCTGAAATTTTATTATGTTCAGATTGTTCTGAATCTAAAATTTTTTTTGAACAGGCGCGCCATATATACAATTATAACGGCATAATAGAAACATTGATAAAACGTTTCAAATACTACCGGGAAACAGATGCTTCATATGTATTCAGCAATCAAATATTCAAATATCTAAAAACAGCGGATTACAATGTTAAAATATTCGATTTTATAGTAAACGTTCCTATGACCGACTTAAAAATAAAACAACGCGGCGTAGATCATATAGACATACTATGCAGCAACATTGCTGAAAAAAGTAAAATCCCATATGCTAAAAACGTTTTGATTAAAATAAAAGATACGAAACAACAGGCTGGTTTATCAAGAAATGACAGAATAACAAATTTAAAAAAATCTTTTAAATTCAATACTACCGATTATTCCTCAGAACTTTTCTTTGAAAAAAATATTTTAGTTATAGATGATGTTTTCTCTACAGGTACTACAGTTAACGAATGTTGTAAAATTTTTAAAAAAAAATGTAAATCAGCAAAACTTTACGTATTAACTATTGCCAGAGGCATGTAACTATAAGCAATATTAATAAAGTTAGAATAACAACATTTAGTTAAGAACATTAAGCTATAATATTATTTCTTTTCTTACAGGTAAAGTGAAATAAAATGTGCTTCCTTCATTTTTTTCTGATTCAACCCGTATGATTCCATTATTTTTAGTTATAAATTCTTTACATAAAATTAATCCCAGTCCTGCTCCTCTTTCGTCATTTGTTCCTTTAGTTGAAAAATTGGTATCAACTGAAAAAAGCTTATCGATATTTTCTTTGCTTATTCCTATTCCATTATCAGAAACAAAAATTTCAGCATATTTGTGATATAATTTGCCCCCTATATTTATTTTTCCGTTCATTCTTGAAAACTTAATTGAGTTCAAAAGCAAGTTATAAATAACACTGTTCATCATATTTCTGTCCGCATAAACAATAAGATCTTCTGCAATTGAACATTCTACAGTCAATTTTTTCAATTCGATATTTTGCTTTAATATTTTAATATTATCGTCGGCAATCTCTTTTATGGGAAAACTTTCAGTAATGCACTCAAATTTATCCATATTTATTTTCGACCAAGCCAATAAATTTTCAAGAATATTATAAACATTTTTTGTAGTATCATATATAATGCTGCATTTTTCAGAAACAATTTTTTTATCAAGAACATCAATATTTTTATCTAATAATTCTGCATATCCCATTATAGTTAAAAACATATTCCTTAAATCATGAGATATAATAGACAAAAACTTATCTTTCCCAATATTATTTTTTTTTAATTCCGATTCTGATTCCATCAGTTTAACGTTTAAGCCATTTAATTGTTGATTTTGACGGCTTATGTTATCAAAAGCTTTATACAATTCTGTTATTTTAAAATTATTTTTTCTGTTCAATAAAAATATGTAAAAAAGAAGCAAACTTATCAGAAAGAGCGGTACAAAAAAAAGGATTCCTTTTAAAACCCATTCAGATAAATGCAGTGTATTCTTCTGATCGAATATATCTTTTCGTTGAGGAAAAATCATCAGATTTTTATTACACTCGTGGTTTTCTATTTGATAATTCTCATTCAATACTGATTTATCAAAACTGCAGATGTTTTTTTCCGGATGGCGGTTTTTAAATAATTTATCATTATCTGAATATATAGGTTTCAAATTCAATAACAAAAATATAAAAACCAGATAAAACAACAGAACAAAGTGATTAATGTCACAGTTATTTTTTATTAATATTTTTTTTATCGGATTGCTGTAAGTGGTTATTATTTTTTCTAAACAAAATAATAT
>JAGOBX010000281.1 GCA_017999075.1 Candidatus Babelota bacterium
CTTCTATGCTGTACCCGCTGATTTTGTTTTTCATAATATTTATTCCTGCAGGATCAACCTCCAGAGAATATAAATATTTTATTATATTTTCTTCTAAATTAAATTTTATAATTTTACTTATCATATTTTTTTTCTTAATAATTCAAAAGCTTCCGTTCTTATTCTTGAATCGGATCTGAATACTCCCCGCAGCGCTGAAGTGGCGGTGATAGTTCCGGGTTTTTTTATGCCTCTTATTGTCATGCATAAATGTTCTGCTTCTATGATAACTAAAACACCTTTTGGTTTTAACGACTCCATAAGAGTATTTGCAATCTGAGTAGTAAGCCGTTCCTGCAATTGAGGTCTTTTTGAAATTATGTCAATAACTCTTGCTAATTTACTTATGCCGGTTATAACTGAATCATTTGGAATATAAGCTACTGTAGCAGTTCCGATGAATGGCAGCAAATGATGCTCGCAGAACGAAAAAAACGGAATGTCTTTAACCATTACAAGTTCTTCATATTTTTCTTCTTTGAAAATTTTAATAACATCTGCCGGATTTTTTTTCAGGCCGCTGAAAACTTCCTGATACATTTTTGCCACGCGTTCAGGAGTTCCTGATAATCCTTCTCTGGTGATGTCTTCGTCAATTCCTTCAAGAATTAATTTAACGCCTTGTTTTATTTTTTCAATATCCATAACTCTTTCAAAAAAATAATTAAATTTTATAAATAAAATATATACTTATTATTCTCTTTTTTTATCGTTAACTTTTGTAACAAGCCCATCCAGAATTTTTGCAGCTTGTTCTTCTTTAGTGGGCTCTATAAACAAAATTTTTGTTCTACGGTTTTTTGCTCTGCCTTCTGCAGTGGCATTATCTCCGATCGGGTCCGAATCGCCTTTTCCTATAGCAGCAACAATTGACGAATTTATATTACATTCGTTTATTAAAAATTGTTTAACTGTATCAGCCCGTTTTTGAGATAATGTTTTATTAGCTTCAATTGCCCCTAAACTGTCAGTATATCCTATAATTTCAATTCGCGGTTGTTTTTTTTCGTATTTTTTGGGATCAGACTCGATTTTTTCTTTTATTATTTTTCCGATTTTTAATAATGCCGATTTTGCATCTTCGGTTAAAATTGATTCAAGGGAATTGAACATCATTCCTGCTATTGTAAATGTAGAAATGTTATCTGCAGTCATCATTCCTATAGGAATTCCATTGCTTCTTTCTGATTGCAGCGCATTTACTGCTTCAATGTTTTCTCCTCTTATTAGCGCTCTTACTTCGTCTCCTTCGATAGTTTCTTTTAAAAGAAGTATCTCGGCTATTTTATCTAAGGTTTCTCTGTTTTCCCTTAATATTTTTTCTGCTAAGGAATATTGTTCGAATACAATTCTTTTGATTTCGGAATCAAGATCTATTCCTGTATTTTCACTGTGATCTTTTTGATAGGATAATTCGCGCCCGAGAAACGGGTGTTCTTCGCGTTTGCCGAATTGTACAGGACCTATTTTATCACTCATCCCCCATTCGCAAACCATTTTACGCGCAAGATGAGTTGCGCGTTCTATATCATTTGCGGCTCCTGTTGTTGGAGCTGAAAATACAAGGTTTTCTGCAGCTCTGCCTCCCATAAAAACAGCTATTTTCCCAAGTAAAATTTCTTTTGAATGACTGTGTTTTTCTTCTTCAGGAAGCTGAATGGTTGCGCCGAGCGCTCTTCCTCGCGGGATAATAGTTATTTTATGTAAAGGATCAGTTCCAGGTATCATTTCTGCAACAAGCGCGTGACCCGCTTCATGATAAGCAGTTTCTCTTTTTTCTTTTTCTTTAATAACAAGACTTCTGCGTGCAGGGCCCATTAAAACTTTGTCTTTTGCATCTTCAAGTTCTGCCATTGTTACTACATCGAGATTTTTTCTTGCGGCAAGCAAGGCGGCTTCATTCATAAGATTTTCCAAATCAGCTCCTGAAAAACCCGGACATCCTCTGGCTATAACTTCAAGATCAATGTGTATATCAAGAGGAATTTTTTTTGAATGAACTTTCAATATACCTACTCTGCCTTTTAAATCAGGATTATCAACTATGACATTTCTGTCAAATCTTCCCGGACGCAGCAAAGCCGGATCTAATACGTCAGGTCTGTTTGTGGCAGCGATTAAAATGACTCCTTCGTTTGTTTCAAATCCATCCATTTCGACGAGCAGTGCGTTTAATGTCTGCTCTCTTTCGTCGTGGCCTCCGCCTAATCCTGCTCCGCGCTGCCTTCCTACTGCATCAATTTCATCGATGAATATTATGCAAGGAGCGTGTTTTTTCCCCTGCTCAAATAAATCTCGAACCCTGCTTGCACCTACGCCAACAAACATTTCTACAAAATCAGAACCTGATATGCTTAAAAACGGAACTCCTGCTTCGCCTGCTACAGCGCGGGCAAGCAATGTTTTTCCTGTTCCTGGAGGGCCCACAACCAAAACTCCTTTTGGAATTCTGCCTCCCAATCTCTGAAACTTTTTAGGATCTTTTAGAAAATCTATTATTTCTTCAAGTTCTTTTTTAGCTTCTTCACATCCGGCTACATCTGAAAATGTTACCTTGGGAAGATTGCTTATAAAAAGTTTAGCTCTGCTTTTTCCGAATGAGAATGCGCCTTTTCCGCCGCCTATGATATTTCTGTAAAATATGAACCACAGAAATAATATAAATAAGATCATAGGACCCCAGCTGAATAGAAAATTACTCCAAAAACCGGCTTCTTCCTGATGCTGATATTTTACAATTTTAATATTTTTTTTTGATAAATCTTCAATAAATTTATAATCAATTTGAGGTATAACGCATTTGAATTTGTGGAAACCTGTTATGTCTTTGTATTCTCCAACAAGAATTTTTTCCTGAACCGTGACTTCTGTTATAGTTATTTTGTTTGAATCGTCAAGTTTGTTTTCTTGTGATAAATCGTGTTTTCGGACAAGATCTACAAATTCGGAATAACTTAATTCCGTTATTTTTTTCCCTTCAGGCTGTTGATTAAAAGATAAAAATAAGGCTGTTATAACTAATCCCAGAAGTAACCAAAACGCAAGGTTTTTTGATGAATCTTTCATTATCTGAAAATACTCCTATCCGCAATAAAATTTGCAGAATTAACATTAATCCGGAAATTTTCCGGGGTATAAGCGGTTTTTGTCTTTGATAAAATAAAATGAAAACCGCCAAAAAACAAATAATGCATGACACAAATAATTACATTATTCAAGGAAACGATTATAATGAATATAAAAAAAATAGCAAGATAAAAAAACTTGACTTTAAGTTATTAGTTAGATAATATGTAACGCAATTTTTTATAAATTATAAGATATGGTTTTAAAATATGGATTCTTCTAAAATTAGAAATTTTTGTATAATTGCGCATATTGATCACGGAAAATCGACGCTTGCAGACAGATTGATTGAATTGACAAAAACTGTCGATAGAAGACGTATGCGCGAACAGCTTCTTGATGATATGGACCTCGAACGTGAAAGAGGTATAACTATTAAAGCAAAAAGCATTAGAATGACTTATAAAGATTATCAATTTAATTTAATAGATACTCCAGGTCATGTTGATTTTACTTATGAAGTTTCACGGAGTTTGTCTGCTTGTGAAGGAGCTCTGCTTGTTGTAGATGCGACTCAGGGAGTAGAAGCTCAGACTATAGCTAATTTGTATCTTGCGCTTGATAATAATCTTGAAATACTGCCTATTATTAATAAAGTTGATATGGTAAATGCTGATGTTGATAAAACAATTAATCAGTTAATAGAACTCGGGCTTGATATTGAAAATGTAGTTTGCATAAGCGCAAAAACAGGAGAAAATGTAGAAAAAATCTTGGATTTAATTGTTGAAAAAGTTCCTTCTCCAAAAGGTGATGAAGAAAAAGGTTTTCTAAAATGCTTGATTTTTGATTCTCATTATGATTCATATCAAGGAGTAATTCTTAATGTCAGAGTAAAAAGCGGTGTCATTAAAAAAGGAATGAAAATAAAATTAATGGCTACTGCAAATATTTATACTGTTACTGAAGTTGGTGTTATGAATCCTGATATGAAATCAGTGGATTCATTAAGTGAAGGGGAAGTAGGATATTGTATAGCAGGAATTAAATTTCTTAATGAAGTGAAAATAGGAGATACTCTTACAGAATCCGCTGCTCCGTGTACTAAAGCCTTACCTGGATTCAAAGAAATAAGGCCTGTTGTTTTTTGCGGATTTTATCCGATTAATGCCGATGATTTTGAATTATTGAGAGATTCTCTTGCAAAATTGCAATTGAACGATTCAGCATTTAATTATGTTCCTGAAACTTCTGCTGCGCTTGGTTTTGGCTTTAAATGCGGATTTCTCGGATTGCTTCATCTTGAAATTATTGCTGAAAGATTGCATAGAGAATTCGATATGTCTATAGTAATGACTACTCCTGGAGTTTTATATAAAATTGAAACTACTGAAGGTAATTTGATTGAGATTGATTCTGCATATAAACTGCCTGATCCTTCTAAATATATTAAAATTTACGAACCTTATGTTAAAGGTTCAATTATTGTACTTGATGAATTTGTTGGCAATGTAATGAAACTTTGCGAAGAATACCGGGCGATTTTCGGAAAAATGGAATATATAGGAACAACTAAAGTAATACTTAATTATGAATTGCCTTTAGGAGAAATTATTATAGATTTTTATGACAGATTAAAATCTTGCACTAAAGGTTATGGTTCATTTGATTATGAATTGTCGGATTATAAAGTTGGCGACCTTGTAAAACTCGGAATTTTAATAAATAATGAAAATGTAGATGCTTTATCTATTATTGTGCATAAGGATAAAGCGTATGAAAAAGGAAAAAATGTTGTAGAAAAACTTAAAGAACTTATACCGCGTCAACAATTTTCCATTCCTATACAGGCTGCTATAGGTTCAAGAATAATAGCGCGTGAAACAATTAAAGCTTTTAGAAAAGATGTAACTTCAAGGTGTTACGGAGGGGATATAACAAGAAAACGCAAACTTCTTGAACGCCAGAAAGAAGGTAAGAAGAAAATGAAACAAATCGGTAACGTTGATATCCCAAAAGATGCTTTTTTAGCCGCATTAAGGATAAAATAATTCAAAAACTAAAAAAAATGTAAAATTAATTTAAGTTTTTTAATTTTTTGCCGATATATATATCAAACAAAGCGAAACAAAAAGTAAAACTGAATATTAAAAAGCGAGGTGATGGGATATGTCAATAGAAAAAATCAATGCAGTACAATCTGTTCAATTATCCCAGAACATAAAAAAAGTAAAAGATTACGGAAC
>JAGOBX010000282.1 GCA_017999075.1 Candidatus Babelota bacterium
AAATACATCTATTCCTTTTTATTCTGTTTCCAATGATATTATAAAAGAATTAAAAATTAATTATCTTGATTTGAAAAACGAAAAAATTTTCGGTGATGATATTAAAAAAGAGGACATTTCTAATTTTCAAATTAAAAAAAGCAACAGCAGCTTATCTTTAAAATTTGAAAATGGTTTATTTTCATCTTCAAATAATGAACTTAACAAAAACAGCGAAGCAATTAATGATTTAATTCATAACATTCAACTATTTAAAGTAACAAAATTTGTATCAGATAAAGCATCAGATTTGTTTGAATTTTCCCTTGATAAACCCGAATTACAAATTTTTTATGAAATAAAAGGCATAAAAAGAACCTTGAATTTTTCAAAGAAAAAAAATATTTTTTATGGAGTAATATTTGAACAACAGGAAATGGATATTTTTGAAACTCCGCCTTCAAAAGACGGAAAAATTCCTGAATTTCTTGAACCTATTTCCAAATATATAAATTAATATCCAAAAATCTTTATAATAATTTTTTAATAACTTATTTATATGAAACCAATTTATAAAAATAAATTTCTAATTATTTTTTTTTTAATTGGATTCATAAGGTGCGCATCAAACATAAATATGCATTCAGAAAATTTTTTGATGTTGGTTGACGATTATGTCGACTCATACTATTCATTCCATCCTGCTCGCGAAGCAATTGACGGTTTTCATAAATATTCTTTTAAAGGTCTTGATGATGTAAGTCAGGAATCCATAGAAAAGGAAATTGAAACAATAAATAATTTTAAACGCAGGTTAGCGTATATAAATAAAGACTTGCTTGATCAAAATTTAATATTTGATTATGAAGTATTATTTTCTAATATCGAATCCAGATTATATTCCTTGCAGGAATCTAAAATTCACAAATACGATCCTTATTATTATATTCAGATCATCCAAAATGCTTTAATGTATCAAATGATATTCGATTATGCAGGTTCGACTCTTGATACCCGTTTTCACACATCTTTAAAATTCATTGAAAGTATTCCTTTATTTATCGATAATGCTATAAAGCATCTTCAACTTGTTCCACAGGAATTACTTGATTATGGAATAATAAGTTTTATAGAATTAAAATCGTTTTTAACAAATGACGTCACATCTGTTTTCAGCGGAGCAAAATCAGAAGAAGGAATACCTGCCGATACAATTTTATTGTCAAAAATAGAATTGGCGAATTCTGCCATAGATAAAATGATTAATCATCTGACAAATCTTAATAATGACAGTGCATCAGTCAAACCATCATTTGCTTTGGAAGAAAAAAATTTAGTTATGAAACTAAAATATGAACAAGGGATCATTCTTTATGACACTAATCCCTTTGAAAAAATATTAAACAGAACTCTTTTTGAAATTAACAAGGATAAAGCGGCATTTATTGAAATAGCGCAATCAATCAATATTTCAAAAACTCCGCTTGAAAATTGGGTGGAAGTTCAAACACATCATCCGGTTCCAGGAGAAGTAGCATCAGTTTTAACCAATCAACTTGAATCTTTAAAAAATTTCTTAAGCCAAAAAAATATAGTTGCTTTACCAGAGGATGAAACAGTTGTGGTTAAAGCTGCGCCGCAGTTTATGCTTTATTGGTATGCATCTTTATGGCAGACAGGGGCATTTGAACCAAGTCCAGTCCCTACTGCAATATATTACGCTTCAGACCCAATTGGAATTTTAAAAGGTGAAAACGGACAGACTGATTTAGACGCGCAAAACGAATTTTTGACTGCAATGATAACTCCGGAACTTTGGAGCACTTCTGCACACGAAGCATATCCTGGACATTTTCTTCAAGGATATTATACAAAACAGGTTAAAAAAAAATATGTTGATATGGAAATGCTTTCAAAAATTCCTGTTAGCTGTATTTTTTGTCCATTCAGTTATTCTGAAGGATGGGCTCATTATACTGAACAAATGATTCGAGAAGAAGGATTTATGGAAAATTCGGATTCAATTACTTATAAAGAATATTTGCTTGGACAAATTACTGATTCTTTGCTAAGATTATGCAGAACTTATGCAGGAATAAAAATGCATCTAAAAGAAATGAGTCTAAATGAAGCTGCTGATTTTTTTGAAAATAACGCATTTATTCCGAGAGAAGCTGCAGAAGTCGAGGCTCAAAGAGGAACTTATGACCCTGATTATATACTGTATTCAATTGGAAAATTAGCTATATTGCAATTACGGGATGATTATAAAAAATTTTTGGAAGATTCCGGAAAAACTTATTTTCTTAATGAATTTCATGAGCGGTTCCTAATGTCAGGACAATACCCTATTTCTATTATACGCAAAAAATTAATTCCCGGAGATAATTCGGAAATAATCAGGTAATTCAGCTATGATCAATTCAAAACCGTATAAAATTATTTTTATCATCAATGGAACCGGTACCGGCGGCGCCGAACTTGTTCTTTACAATATTGTAAAAAATATTGATAAAAAAATTTTTTCTCCTGAAATTATTTCTTTAAAAAAAACCGGAATAATAGGTGAAAAAATTATTAAAGAAGGTATTCCGGTAAAAAATCTTCACTTTAACGGAATATTTGATATTATATTTTTTTTAAAATTATATATTCATATAAAAAAAACAAAACCAGCAATAGTAAACACTATAATGTTTCATTCAGATGTTATAGGAAGAACCATTTGCAAACTTGCCGGATGCAAAGTAATTACAAGTTTTCACAATATTTATATAGGAAACAATTCTTCTGAAACAAAAATAAGAGAAATAATTATTAAACTCACTGATTTTCTTGCAGATTCATGCACAATTATTTCTCAAAATGCAAAAGAATATTTTTTAAAAAAAAAGATAGTTTCGGACAAAAAACTCAATGTCATTCTTAACGGTATTGACTCTGACTTATATAAAAATAATTTTAATACACAAAACATAACTGAATTTAAAAAAAAACATATAACTGAATTTGATGAATTTATTTTTATTAGCGCTGGAAGATTTGTTGAATATAAAGGATTTTACTATCTTATTAAGGCAGCGGAACTATTAAAAAACAAAGGATGCAAATTTAAAATAGTCATTGCAGGCGACGGCGAACTTTTTGATGAATTAAAAAAAATGATATTTGATCATTCTCTTGAAAAATACATAATATTAACAGGAAATATTAATAATCTTAATGAATGGATGTGGTGTTCAGATGCTTTTGTTATGCCTTCGCTTTGGGAAGGATTTCCATGTGTTCTTCTTGAAGCTATGTCTGCAGGATTACCTGTTATAGCCACAAATGTGGGAGGCAATTCTGAAATTATTGAAAATAATCATACCGGATTTCTCATAGAACCTCAAAATGAAAAAATTCTTTCAGATAAAATGTTTGAACTTATGACTCTTGACAGAGATAAAAGAATCGGATTAGGACAATTGGGTAAAACCCGTGTTTTAGAACATTTTCAAATTTCGCGTATGGTAAAAAAATACGAAGATCTATATAAAAAAATTATTGAACAATAAAAATATATCAAAACAGTTTATGTTTGTCATTTTATTTTCATAATCTAACTAAAATCTTTAATTTTTTCATATCTATAATATTAAGAAATTTTAAAAGACCGGCAACTCCAATGCAATAAATTAAAATTATAACCGGAGTTTCAAAAAATTTATTAATATCAATAAGTTTTTCAAAAAATTTCAATAAAATAATCAGTATGATTGTAAGAATTCCGTAAACGGCAAGAATACTCCTCATTGATTTTGAAAAAACAAATATTTTGAATTTTTTAATTCTGAAATAATAATAACACATTGTGCCGAACTCTATCAAACATAATGATGCTGCAGCTCCGGTATGTTTATACCTGTAAATTAAAAAACTGCCGGCAGTTAAATTTATCAAAGCAGTCCAAATACTCGGTTTCAGCATTTCATCAGCTTTCCCAATAGCTACAAGAATATGAACGCTTAAAATTCCGCTAATGCCAATAGTTAAAAAATTAAATGACAGCAATCTTAAAATATTCGCCGAAGACGCTCCATTATTCTGAAAAAACAAATACAAAATATCTTCTGCAAAAAACTGACAAAAACAAAAAGCCGGTATAGCCGCAAGAAGCATAATAAAAATATTTTCTTTAGCGCGTGCAGTTCCTTGCAGTAACCCCAATTTAAAATCCTGTGCAACCTGAGGCTGATATACAACTCCTATTTTACCCTGAATTGTTGTATACGCAAAACATAATTTATCTGCAAGCGAGTAAATTCCCACCGACACATTTCCTCCTAAAAATCCCAAAATTACAGAAGTAGTTTGAGTATAAAGAACGCTGAAAATATTGGTTGCAAAAAAATTAAAGCCTTTCCTCAGCTTCTTAACAACAGATTTTAAAAAAAAAAGGTTAGGTTTGATGTTAAAAAATAATGCGGCATATATCATAGCAGCTCCTGCAAACGCAGCGCGAGGACCAAAAAACACTAAAGGTAAATAAATATAATCCTCCTGGTATCTGATAAAAAAAAACAATAAGATTATCACCACGAAGTTTCCGGCAAAATTAAATATCATATAATCCTTCATTCTTTCTATTCCCTGAAAAACAAATGATGAATCCAGGCAATTAAAAACAAGTATAATTAAAGACGCTGTATACAGAGAACTTTCTTCATTGAATTTCGGAATAAAAAAAAACATTATCGCTGAAACAAGCATACAGAAAAACAAAAGAATTGTTTTTGAATAAAAAATGTTGGAATATTCAAAATTCAATTTTCTCAATGATTTGGCATTAGCAATATCAACAACTCCTGTTTGAACAAATCCATAGTTTATTATTACAGCCAATAAACCCATTATCGACTGAATAAAAACAAATAATCCGAATTTTTCCAATCCCACTCTACTGACAACGTATGGTATTGTAACAATAGGAATTACAAGCAGACCCAATTGAATTACTGTAATATGAATTCCTGTTTTAAGTTTGGAGTCCCGATTTATTTTTAAGCTCATAAAATATTTTCATTAAACCAAATTAATTATTTAAATATATTTTTTATTCCGCGGTAAATGTATTTCATGGCCCGCAGTAAATTTATTTTTTTATATTTAAACAATATTCTTATTTCTTCAGAAACAAACTTGATCTTCTTTTGTATAATAAAATCTATTATAATTTTTATTCTATATGTAGCATAAAATTTTAAAAATGTCTTATCTGTAAAAATCTTATACGTATATTTTTTACGGTCATAATATTTTTCCGTAATAATATTCAATAATTTAGGAATCGCCGAACTGATTTCATAATCTTTTAAAG
>JAGOBX010000283.1 GCA_017999075.1 Candidatus Babelota bacterium
ATATATTATTGAACATATTTTGGAAAAATAACTCTAAATGTTGTTAAATGAAAAATTCAATTAACAGGTAGTGTTATTTATTATGAAAAAATTTTTTTTATATTTTATTATGGTTATCTGTGTTTTAGTTATTTTGTTTGCAGCCTATAAATCGACTTTTGCCAATAGCAGAGATTTGGATGATTTTGTTAAACTTTTTCAAAAAGCAGATGAATTATTTGAAAAGCAATTATACGAACAATCAGTTAAAGAATACGAAAAAATTTATAATGAAAATAAAGATTCAAAAATAAAGAATATTGCTTTTTACAGATATTGCGAGTCTTTGGCAAATCTTGGCAGATATGCCGAATCAGTGGAAAAACTGTGGAATGTTAAACTGCCTTCAGACGATAAACAAAAAGTAAGATTATTAATTTTGAAGACTGAAATATTGCAAATATTTTTATCTCAATATGCATTTATTAATACTCAAGATATTATTGAAGAAAAAGAAGAAAAAAAAGATATTTTCAAATACACTCCTGAGGAAATAAGAAGTGAAATTGAAAAAAATTATAAAGAATTATGGAAAAATAAAAATATTCTTGTTTCAATGAACCTTCGCAAAGAAAAATATTATTTTGATACGGAAAAAATTGATTTTAAGATGTATCCGACATTGTTAGATTTATTAATTTTACGGTGGACTGATTATTTAAAATCATTGAATTTAAAAGAAAACGAAAATATTAAACTGCCTGATGCTGAACTTGTTTTATCTGAAAAATTTTTAATTCCTTTAGATTTTGATTCTCCACGCGGATTATTTATTGCTTCAATATTTGAAACTGCGTCGGATTATCATTCGAAAAAAAATATTGAAACTAAAGAACGGTTAAAAATCCAGCGTATTATTCTGCCTTTGCATTATCAGCATTTTTATTCAAACTGTGAATATAAGAAAACAAGGGAACAGGCAATAAAAATTCTTATGAAATGGATGGAAACCTTTAAATCAAAGAATGCCGCTGCTGAAGCGGGATTCAGAACTGCGGAGATATTGAATCAAACTGGAAAAATCAAAGAATCAGTTGAATTATGCAGAAAAATAGAATCTGATTTTGAAGGGTGTTTTTTTGCTGAAAAATCAAAAGTTCTGCGGGCGCAGATAGAAAATCCTAATTTACGCCTTACAACCAAAAATACTTTGCCTCCTGGAAAAGATTCGATTATTATCTATACAAAAAATATTGAAAAAGCGTATTTCAGATTATATAGAATCGATCCTTATGATTTTAGAAAAGACTGTTATCAGTCTGGAAAAAATAATCATTATGATTCTGCGTGGTCAAGAATATTTAACCAACTATATTCAGACAGATTTGAAAATTATGTAAAAACGAGAATTTACAGTATAGAACCATTCAAAGAATGGACTTATAAAATTGAAAATGCCGGCGATTTTCAAACTCATGAAAGTTTAATAACTCCTCCTGCGCTTGAAGAAGGCATTTATCTTGTTCTGGTTTCAGGAGATAAATATTTTAAAGTTGACGAATCAATTATGAGCGCAGGGTTTATTAATGTTTCGAATTTAATGATTCTGTGCAGTTCTGGAGTTACTACTAATATTGAAAATAAATATTTTGAATTTATAACCAATCCTGAATCAGGTTCGATTATCAGAGATAATGTTATCCGGCTTTATGCATTTGATGCCAAAAACGGAGTTCCTCTTGAAAAAACAGAAATTGATGCTGTTGTAAATTCGCAGCGTGAAAATTTTAAAACTGTTGATGCAATGACGAATATGAAAGGAATAGCATTTTTTAAATTCGATGTTGACGTTCATCCTGATAGAAATTCTTATTATCACATTGATCCTCTTGCAAAATATGATAATTCTTACGCTTATCTTGAAAATCAGAATTATTATAATTATTCCTCTCCAAATCCCATTCATATTTTTATTCAGACCGACCGACCTGTTTACAGACCAACTCAAAATGTCAGTGTTAAAATTATTGCTGTTAGAAAAACTGAGACAGGATTTAAACCATGCCATCGAACTTCTAAAATTGTTTTGGATGTTTTGGATCCGAATTCAAAAAGTTTTTTTAAAAAAGAACTTGAATTAAATGAATTCGGCAGTGTGTCAACTGAATTTAAAATAGAGGCAGGCCGTCTGCTCGGAACATATTCAATAAGTGCTGTTTGTTATGACGGGATTTTTTCGAAAAGTTCTCAAGAATATATAAAAGTTGAAGAATATAAAAGGCCTGATTTTGAAGTTGTTCTGAAAACTGCTGAAAAACCTGTTAAATATAATCAAAAAACAGATATTTCAGGAACTGCAAAATATTATTTCGGAGGACCTGTTCCTGACGCCTCTGTCAAATACAGAATTAAATATTCCCGTTATATTCCCTGGTTTTTCAGATATTGGTTTCAAAATTATAATGAATATGCTCAGGAATTCGTATCAGGTGAAACTAAAACCGATTCTTCGGGAAATTTTAATATTTCATTTGTCCCGAAACCGTTTAATCAAAATTATTATTGGGGATCTATTCCTGATGTCACAAATTATATTGTTGAAGTTGATTGTTTGGATGCAGGCGGAAGAACTATTTCAGCTTCGCAGAATTATAAAGGCGGGAGAAATGAGTTTTATTATCATATTGAACTTGAAAAAGATTTTTTTATGACAAATGAACAGCCGGTTATTAGCGTTAAAAAATTATCGTTGAATGAAATACCGATGACAGGAAAAAGCAGGTATGAAGTTTATTTGCTCCAGGATACTGTTGTTGTTCAGCCTGAACAATATAATCGGAATTATTACAATCAATGGATTCCGCCTATTGATGCTCAGTTGAAAGATGTACCGAATCAAAAGTTGATTTTCAGTTCTGAAATTGAACATTTGAAAAATGGAATTGCGGAAATAAAAATTCCGGAGCTTGCTCAGGGTACATATAGAATTAAGGTTAGATCAGGGAAATTTGATTTTTCGGAAAAAGAAAATTCAAATCCTGATGATTTGACTGAAGATACTGAAATCATTCAGTCAAAAATTTTTGTCTGTGCAAAAAATGTTAATGAACGGATTCCTATTCCAGCTTATTCTGTTACTCTTTCTGAAAAAAATGAATATAAAGTCGGTGATACTGCAAGGTTTGTTATAGGGTCGTCTTTATCCAAAGGATATTATTTTGTCGAGTTATGGGCAGGAAATTATCTGATAGAAACCAAAACCTATCTTAACCCTGTATCAACGAGAATGATAGAGATACCTGTTCTTCCTGTAATGAAAGGCGGATTTACTTTAAAATGGTTCGGAGCAACTAATTCGATTATTTATTCAGGACAAACTACAGTTTCAGTTCCATATACAGAAAAAAAATTGAATATTTCATTCACCAGAATTGATAAAGAAATTGTACCCGGTTCTGAATGTGAATGGTCATTGAATGTCAAAGACATTGATGGAGAACCTGTCAATGCTGAAATACTTTCTTTTATGTATGATCGTTCTCTTGAATATTACGCAAGTTCTAATAATTTATGGATTGATTCTTTATATAATTTGAGGACAAATAATTCCAGAGTAACGGATTCGTGTTTCAATCCGCAGACAAAATCGTTTATGGTAAAAGAAGGGTTGTTCCATAAACTTATGCAGGCGTTCCGTAATCCTCCTGAAGAACCTGCTTTACCAGGACTCAGAATGAACAGAAACTGGTACCGACGCAGAAATTTAAACTTATATTCTGATAGTAGTTTTCTTGTTAAAAAATCAAAAAGTTTTAAAATTGCATACGAGGAAAAAGCAGAAAAAGAAGTTGATTCAATAAGTTTTAATTTTGCTGCTCCTGCGTCAAAGTCTCTTTTGATGAATGATTCTTTTAAAGCGATTGATTCCCAAGTGGTTTTGTCCGGATATGCTGGAGATAAGAAATTTGATATGTCTGAAAAATCAATTTTGTCTGAAGTTTCAAATATTCAGACAAGAATGGAATTTTCTGAATCGGCGTTTTTTAAACCGCATATTGTTACTGATAAAAACGGTAATGGGTCTTTTGGGTTTAAAACTCCGGATCAGCTTACAAGCTGGAAAATCAAAGCATTCGCTTTTACCAGAGATATGAAAGAAGGTGTGTTGACTGATGAAACCGAATCAAAGAAAAAACTTATGATACGCGCTGACATACCGCGTTTTTTCCGTGAAAAAGATAAAGGGACAATAACTGCGGTTATTCATAATGAATCAGATACTGATATGACTGGCGAAGCGATTATAATTGTTACTGAAAATAAAGTTGATGTTTCAGATAAAATTAAATTGAAGGATACTGTAAAGAAATTTACGGTTAAATCTCATTCGCTCCAACATTATAATTGGACAGTAGAAATTCCTGAAGGCGTTTCCAATTATAAAGTTAAAGTAGCTGCTGTAAGCGGAAAATTAAAAGATGCTGAGGAACGTGAACTGCCGGTTTTACCGTCGCGTGAACGTTTGATAGAATCGGTTTTTGTTTCATTGACAGGTTCTGTTTCTAAAAATTTGAAAATATCTTTAAAAAATGATTCAACAAGAATAACAGAATCAATGTCGTTTCAGCTTGAACCTCAGATTGCGTTAAATATATTGAATTCTCTTCCGTTTCTTGTTGATTATCCTTATGGATGCATTGAACAAACTCTTAACAAATTTGTTCCGCTGGCAATAACTAATAGAATTTTTGAAAGGTACCCTGATATAAAAAAATCGGTTTCTAAAATTTCAAAACGTGATACGCTTTCTCCTGAATGGGAAAAAAATGATCCTCGCCGGATGCAGTCCTTAATGGAAACTCCCTGGGCATGGCAGTCTGAAGGAAGACCGGTATGCTGGCCGGTAATCGATATGCTTAATCCTGAAATTGTTGAGGCTAAAAAAAATCAGGCTTATGAACGTTTGAAAAACGCTCAGCTTTCCAGCGGTGGTTTTCCATGGTGGCCCGGCAGCGGAGATGCGGATCCTTATATAACTTTATATGTTCTTGCAGGTTTTAATGAAGCAAGAAAATATGGGGTTGAAATTGATGAAACTATGATTAATAACGCGTTGCGTTATGTTAATGAAAAAATACCTTTAATGCTTAAACCTGAAGAAAGGTGTCTTGCATTAGTAAGTTATGCGGCTTATGTTATAACTTCATATTCGAAATCGGATTTTTCAGGAAACCGTAAAGGATTTAAAGCTGCAAAAAACTGGGTCGTATTTCTTGAAAATAATTTGAATCGGCTGACACCTCTCGGCAAAGCTTATCTGGCTTATACATATTACAATCTCGGAGAACGTAAGAAAG
>JAGOBX010000284.1 GCA_017999075.1 Candidatus Babelota bacterium
TTGATGTTCTGATAATATCTGCAGGTTTTGTGATCAGGGCTGTTTCTGGAGCATATATAGTTGAAGTAGAAATATCTCCGTGGCTTTTAATATGCACATTTTTACTCGCATTGCTTATTGCATTCGGCAAACGGAGAAATGAAATTTTAATACTCGGAGAATCAGCAGATTCACACAGAAAAAATTTAAAAGATTATTCGGTTCAGATTTTGGATCATTACATTTCTATCACGGCAGCATGTTCAATAATTGCATATTCTCTATACTGTATTTCAGATCGTACTGAAAAAGCTTTTCATACAAATAAACTTATTTATACTATACCCTTTGTAATTTATGGCGTTTTGCGGTACCTGTATCTTCTTATATTTAAAAAAGCTGGAGGAGAACCTGAATTACTTCTTATTAAAGATAAATGTCTTTTAATTGACGTAATATTGTGGGCATCAACTGCAATATTAATTATTTATAATTATTCAAATTAGTTTCGTTTATATATATAATATTTGATTATAAAACTTTAATATCTTAATCTTACAAGGAATATTTATGAAAAAAAAAATAAAATTTATATTCAGTGTTTTAATAAGTTTAATATTTTTATATCTTTCAATGAAAGATGTACAATTTTCCAAAGTATGGGAATCACTAAAAAAAATGAAATATTATTATATAATTTTTGTAGTTTTAATAAGTTATTTATCCTATGTAATAAGAACCGTAAGATGGCAGATATTGCTTCATCCTTTAAAAAAAACAAGTTATTCCAATTTATTTCCTACTTTATGCGTTTCATTTATGCTTCTTATAATCTTACCTGCTCGGCTTGGTGAATTTGCCAGAGCATATCTTGTAGGGGTGAAAGAAAATATAAGTAAAACCGGCGCATTTTCCACAATTGTAGTTGAAAGAATTCTTGACGGATGCATAACAGTTTTATTGTTTATACTTGCCGTATTCTTGTCTGTGGAAAGTTCTAATATTTTAATTACTCAAATTTCTCCTAAATCAGAATTTATCCAAAAAATTTTCAGTTTATTTGCTTCAAAAACAACTATGCCTGATGGAAAAACAGTAATAAACTTCACTTTAATAAATTTTATTTATTATGTTTCTTTTTTCTACGGAGGAGCTTTATTATTTGTAATATTTCTTAAAATATTCGGCACTAAAATGATAAATTTTTTAATTTCCGTCTTATTTTTTATTCCGGAAAAAATAAAAAAAATTTTATCTCAATTTCTGAATTCTTTTATAATAGGCTTGAATTCTCTGTCAAATTTTAAATCAATATTGTTTTCTTTGCTGTATTCAGTAATTCTTTGGTTGCTTATAGGAACTATGAATTATATATTCCTTTTAAGCTTCGGCATAGAATGCAGATTTTATATAGCTTTTATAATTCTCGGATTTATGATACTTGGAGTTATGATTCCTGCTGCTCCAGGGTTTATCGGAACATATCATTGGGTTATTATGCTTGCCTTTAAATTTTATCTTCCTGAAGTCGATCCTAATGTTGCTGCAAGTTATGCATGGGCAGCATGGTCAATAGGAACAGTATTTGCACTCGCAATAGGATTTTATTATTTTAAACGGGAAAACCTTGATTTAAAAGAACTTCAAAACAGTTCAAACAATTAATTATTTTTTAATCAACAATCTGCTCGGATAAAACGAAAGACAGCGCCCCGCCAAAATACGATTTTACCGGTATCACAGATTGTGACACCAGTAAATTGATAATGAAAAACAGTGAAAACTGATGAAAATAAAAAAACAGATTGACAAAGAACAACTGATTAAATATAATATAAAAACTAACTCAAACCCTTGATTTTTCAAGGTTTTAGTGATTTAATACTGAATTATTCTTTATAGCCGGACCGCTAGCTCAACTGGCAGAGCAACGGACTCTTAATCCGTAGGTTCTGGGTTCGACTCCCAGGCGGTTCACTGTTTTAACCTCATTTTTTTCAGTTAGTTATAACTATTTTTCTGAAAATATTTTAGACCCAGAAAAATTGAGTACCAAAAAAGTACCAAAGAATTAGGGATTGAAGTTTAAACTATCCGAGCAGTAACATTTGATTTTTCTCAACTGGTTTATCGCAATCCGGGAAAGTTAATTTTTTAATAGCTTTATGCATTGTGGGAATATCTTGTTTCAAATAATGTTTCAATGACCCCTTCGGTAATTTCCCAATCAGAAAATTTATCTGTGTTTCAGTAACGCCAGCTTTTGATAGCTCCGTGGCGAAGGTGTGGCGCAAATGATATGGTGTATATTTGGTTGAAATATCCTTGAATAACTTCGACATCCGATAAAGCATATTCGAGCGTTCATATTCATATTTTAAAATATAGCCTGTTCCGTCTTTATCCAAGATTGCTTCAAGTTCGGGATGAATCGGAATGACAGTTTTATCTCTGGAAGATTTATCTTTATTTTTTGATTCTTGCACACTGAAACACCTGACACCGTCTATTACAACAATATTTTCATAAGTTAAATTTATCGCGTCGCTTGACCTCAGACCAGTCAAATATAGAAATTTGCAATATAGAAATAACGATTCATCTTTCTGTTTTAATTGTATAAATAAATTTTTTAAATCATCGCTGTGGATAGGTTCTCTTTCATTTTCTGGAGTATTTTTTGGTAGCCTCACATTTTTAAACGGGTTCATATCTCTATATCCGAGTTCGACTGCTAAATTTAGAATATGCCGGAGAACTAAACAGTATTTCCGAATTGTAGATTGCGCATTTTTATCTTTCAAGTTAAATTTATATTGTTCTATATTGATAGAATTTATATCTTTAATTTTATAATCGCTCCAATGTTTAATGATATTATCCAATAAACTTTTATCTTTGTATTTGGTTTGCATATACAGAGATTCATATTCTTTTTGAACGAATTCTTTCAGCGTAGGATTTGGTTTTAATATCGAATCGATGGATTCGCCGTTCTTTAATTTCGTTTCCAGTTCTAAAGTGAAATTATAAATTTTATTCATTATATTTAATGGTATATCATAAGCCACGCCTGATTTATTTTTCAGTTGACAAGACGGTTCTTCCGTTGAATTTTTCGGTATGTAAAAAGTTTTTCGGATTGATTTCTTTTGATTTTCAATTCTTATAGTGACTTCAACGCGCTTTATTCCACGATAATCGATAGCAGGATAAAATTCAGTTTTCATACTTTTATTACTCGGTTTAAATTATTGTCTTAAAATAATTATCATTTACATAATCAGCTACTATCTTCTATTTATATATTTTTGACAACTGAATTTTTTTATAAGCCAGTCAGCTTATAAACCAAAAAAGAGGCTTAAATAATAATTGCTAAGAAATTCAATTGATAAAATTTAATTGTTTCCTTTGAAAAATATAATATAATCGCGTTTTATCATATTAAGGTAATTAGTGGTATTTTATGGTTACAAAAGAAAAACAAGTTTATCAATTTAAAATTACTCTAACACGAATTAAACCTGTAATCTGGCGTAGAATACAGGTTCAAGAGCGATACACCTTTTGGGAATTACATTGTGCTATACAGGATTCAATGGGCTGGACTGACAGCCATTTACATATGTTTAATATAAAAAATCCGAATACTGGAAATAAAGAAAATATCGGAATATATAAAGATGAATACTCGCCGCCAAATATGTTATTTGACTGGATGGAATATATAAAAAACTGGTTTACGATGGAAAATAATACAGCAATTTACGAATATGATTTTGGAGATTTTTGGGAACATATAATTGAATTGGAAAAAATATTGCCTGCAATACCAAAACAGAAATATCCTGTATGTATCGGCGGAGAAAATGCCTGTCCTCCAGAGGACGTTGGCGGAATAGGCGGGTATGAAGAATTTGTAAAAATCATTTATGATTTTCAACATCCGGAACGTCCTGAATATTTACAGTGGGTAGGTGGTAGATTTATTCCTACGGAGTTTAATTCTACTTCAATTAAATTCACTAAGCCCGGGCATAGATTAAATCGCTTATTTGATTAAAACAGGCGGTTTAGAAAAATATTATAAAGACCAGTTAGGGAAAAAAAGACGCAGAGCAGTTAAACTCTGCGCCTTATGTAATTATGATTATCCTACTAATGCTAGATTATTTTCTTCCGGCTCAAACTCCTCGAACTTCAATTTTTTTATAGCTTCATACAAAGTACCAATATCCCTTTTCAAATAATTCTTAATTGAACCTTCCGGCAATTTACCGAGTAAAAAATTTATATGAGTTTCAATTACATTTGCTTTCGATAACTCTGTGGCGAATGTATGTCTGAAATGATACGGTGTATAATCTGGACAGATTTTTTTGAATAAGCGACACATACGATAAATCATATTTGAACGAGAATAGGGATACTCAATGACATAATCTTTTCCGCCCGGTTTTAACATTTCAATTAACGCCGGATGAAGCGGTATAATTGTTCGTCCTCTTGTCGCTTTGTCTTTATTCTTCGACTCACGCAAGCTAATACATTTTATACCGTTTATAATCGTTATATCGCTGTATTTTAGATTTATAATATCACTCGACCGGAGTCCTGTTAAATATGCAAACTTGCAATAAATGTACAAATGCCAATTAACTTGCTTCATCTTATAAAATAATTCCGGCAACAACTCAGATTCAATATTTTCGCGCTCTTTTTCTGGTTTATTACTGGGAAGTTTTACACTTTCAGCGGGGTTCTTCATAATATAATCAATACTGATTGCGGTTTTTAAAACTAAACGCAAAATCAAGCAATATTTTCGGATTGTTGATGAAGCATAACCTTGATTTTTCATATCAACTTTGAAATGTTCAATATCATTTGCTGTAATATCCTTGATTCGTTTATCATAAAAATAATCAACGACTTTTTCTAACTGCCAGCCATCTTTCGGATTTTTACTTAGGTAAAGTTCTTTGAAATGTTTTTCACAGAAATTTTTAATAGTGGGATTTGGCGTAATTGCAGTTTCTATTGCTTCCCCCTTTTTAAGTTTATATTTTATTTCAATCATATACTCATAAATTTTTTCCAATATATTTAATGGTATATCGTATGAAACACCGGCTTTGCTTTTTAGCAACAATGATTCACTGCCTTCTATATTTTTTGGTAAATAAAAAGTCTTACGGAGCAATTTAGGATTTTTTTCAATTTTCATTACTAAACTAACTCTGATAATATTTCTGCTGTCTTTTCCTGTATATAACTCGATTTTACATTCTTTTCCCGTTTCTTCTTTTATCCGAAGATGGAAGTT
>JAGOBX010000285.1 GCA_017999075.1 Candidatus Babelota bacterium
GATAACGAATTCGATATTCAAATCTTCAAATATTGAATATACTGTTAACAGCATCAATGATTATGAAAAATTTTCAGAAGTTTCATTAAATAAGATTTCAAATATCGGTACAGGAATTTATTTCAATGACAAACTCAACAAATATAAAATATTCAACATTAACAGACCCGATGCTTATTTCAATTCATCCAATCTTGATTTCATACTTGAAAAATTCACTTCTTTAAAAAAAACATATCCCTTAGAAAAGTATATTCTTGGAAATCTGCTCGTTCTGGCGCTACTTGATTTTATTTTAATGTATTTTATAAAAAAATATTCAGGATAATTTTTCATAAAACAAAAATGTTTCCAACCTGAATTCCCGACTTTTCTATAACTATATAAAAAAATCCTGAAAATACTGTATTTTTTGACACATTATTTTGAATTATTCTTTTTTTAAAGCTTTATTTTTAAAATTTTCGTTCTGCATTATTTTTTTAAACTGAGGGTTTTCCAAAACTTCCATCCAATCATTGTCATCAACCTTTTTCATGAATGAGCGGTCATTTATAATATCCTGTAAATTCCCTGATAAAATTCCTGAATCAGTTTCATCAGATTCTTTTGCAAGTTCAATGATTTTTTTTCTGAATTCCGGAGACTCTGCAGTCATTTTTATTTTTTTTGCAAGTAAAACAGATTCTTTTATATAATCAGTATCCGGAAGTTTTATTGACGGCGATAGTTTCACATATATTTTCTGAAATTTAGAAGAACCTGTTTTTTTTGTAAAACCCGGTATGCAGTTCAAAATCAGCAGAATTAAATATACAATAAATATTCCTTTACCCAAACCAAACACAGCTCCTGCTGCTCGGTTGGCAAAAGTCAATTGAGCTATAGAAATTATTTTGTTTATAAAATAAGAAATAATTATTACGCAGAAATAAACAATTCCATATACAGCTATAGAGCACACGATTTTCCACAAAAAATAAGGCTGGCTGAATTTAATACAGAAATATAATGCTGCTGAATCAGCAAATAAATATGATGCCGCAGCACCCAAAATAACGGCTGATATATTAAAAATTTCCATTATAATACCGCGTATAAATCCTGTTACAATTGTTATAAATATAATAATATATAATATTAAATCCAGGTGTTTCAGCATAAAATATAATTATTCTGTTTTAAACATATTAATAAAAATATGAAGCAAATCTTTATTGAACGAACCTTCCATCTCATTAAGCATAATCCTGAATGCGGGAAATGAGCCTAATGCATTTTTATAACATCTACGGGTGGTTAACGCGTCAAACACATCGCAAACAGCCACCAATTGAGCTTCAAGAGGAATTTCACTGTAAGGCAGATTGAACGGATATCCTGAACCGTCAAATTTTTCATGATGATACATAATGCAGTCTAATATAATTTTTTCTTTCACTTCATGAGATTTAACAATATTCACTCCATATAACGGATGTTTCTTCATTTCATCCCATTCGTGTTTATCAAGTTTGCCTGGTTTTAACAATACCGCTTTGTCAATACGGGATTTTCCGATATCATGAAGCAAAGCACCTTTAATTAACAACGGAATATTTTTTTCATCATATCCTGCTAATTTTGCAAAATTGGAAATAATAAGAGAAACGTTCAACGAATGTGTAAGCGTAGAATATTCAAATTGTATAACTTTTAAAATATTCTGAAGGTTATAATCGTTATCTTTCAGCAAATCTACGGCTGTTTCAGCAAGAATCTGAACATTATTTTTCAAATCAGTATTGTCCGGAGATTCAAATATATTGTTTATAACGATTTTAGAACTTTCATAAAAATATTTATTTTTAATTTCAATCGACAAATCATTATTGTTTTTTAGATTGGAAATATTATTTTTTATATATTCCAAATATTTCTGATAATCGCTTGCATTAATGTATATTTTTAATTTTTTACTCAACAAGTTCTGTTTGTGTTTTTCGGTAAACGGCAGGTTAGACGATCTGAATAAAACATAATTTTCTTCATTAAGAATATACAAATTAAAATTTGTAATGCAATCATTAAGAAGCGAATCAATTTCAATCAGCACAAAACTATTTTCCATGTTTCAAAATAACCTGTAATTATTTCCCTTAAAAAGATATCTTATTTATAAATAAAATCAAGGCGTTTTAAAATTTCCACAGCATCGGAATAATAAACGTCTTTATCGGTATGCTCATCAATAAACTGTTTTAAGAATTTTTTTGCAAGCATTTTATTATTAATCTTATAATATAATTTTCCGATGTTGTAATAAACTGATTTTATATCAGATGTCAGATTCAATATATTTTCAAACTGTTTAATTGCTTCTTCATAACGATTAGTCAAATCATATAATTCGGCAAGATTAAAATAGGCCTGAATATGCTTACTGTCATATAAAAGCGCATTTTTATAACATTCCTCAGCTATATCAAACATCTGTTTATTGAAATAAATATATCCGATATTGTTCAGCGCCACAGAATTTGTAGGATCTTTTTTAAGCGCATCGCGGAAATAATTTTCAGATTTACCCGTATCATTGATTTTATAAAATAACAATCCTAATGCAGTGTCTATATAACCGGAAGGGTATTCTTTTCTTATTTTTTCGAGTTCTACTATCATTTTAAACGATTCATTATTCAGCATGTCTCCGATAATTTTCACCAACAACGATGCAACATCAGCATTATCTTTATTCATTTTAAATTCTTCAAATACATGTTCATACGCAAGCTGAATATTGTTTAATTTTAAATAAGCAAGAGCAAGATTAAAGTTTATAAGCGGTTCTTTACTATTTATTACAAGAATTTTCTTGTATATTTCAACAGCTTTATCGATCAGGTTAAGTTTAATATACAAAAAAGCAAGATTGTTGTATGCAGGAATAAAATCAGGAAATTTTTCGTTTATTTCAATAAAAATTTTTTTTGCGGTATCATAATTTTTCAAATTGACATAAGCTGTAGCAAGGTTATATTTAACCTGAACGTCATTTTTATTTATATTTTCCGCTTTCTGATAGTATTTCAGGGCGGTTTTGTAATCTTCCTTAATCGAATACAAACTTCCTATATTTAAATAAGCATTATAAAAACCAGGGTTCAATTTTACAGCAATGTTATAATGTTCCAGCGCTTTATCAAAATTATAAATTTTAGTGTAAGCTACTGCAAGATTAAAATTAATTACAGGATCACCCTGATTTTCGTTAAATTTTTTAAGCCAATGATTTACAAGTTCCATTTTTTTATTTTTCAAACTTTTAATTTATTCAATATACATCGCAAAAATCATTTCACATCAAACCTGTCTTTCAGCAAATCGTATTTCTTCCCTATAATAGGAATATTCCTGAATTCATCTTTATTTTTAAGTGTCCCATACCTTTCTATATATTTTAATATCATGGTTGATTCAAGCTCTGATATTCCAAGCGCTGATTGAAGTTCCAGCATATCCGATTTATTAATATTAACAGGCAGACTGATTTGTATATCATTCTTCTGAACTTTAACTGAAGGCAAAACTGAAGACTGCGATTGATTTTCATAAGCCGGAGAACCCGGAGCAGTGTAATCAGGCTGCCCTATATAAAAATAATCTTTAATCTGATCATATTTCCCGGAAATTCCTGGAATTTTTTTTAAATCATCAAGTCTGCTGAAATACCCGTAATCTTCCCTGTATTTTATTAAAACCGTTTTATCCATTTCCGTCAATCCTGCAACTGAAGCAAGTTCTTTTTCAGTAACAGTATTCAAGTTCAATTTATTATCAATAATAATATTTTGAGGCACTGCTATGCCGTTTTCATAATTATATCCGGGCACTTCGTTCTGTAATTTATGTTCAGGAAGCGGCGGCAAAGGTATTATTTTTCCATGTTCAGAAATATCAGGCTGTTCAATAATAATATCTTTTATCCTTATATCAGAACCATTATCTTTCAACATTGTTCTATCCTGCTGAATTTTAGTTATTATATCAAGCACCTGATCATTATTTTCACTATTTTTATCAGAGGTCACTGATGTTCCGCCTTGCATTTTTCCATTATTTTTTGATTCTACAATAATATCTTTTATTATCCTTCCTGATTCACCAGAATTTTTTTTTTCTGTTTCACTGTTTATTATTTTTTCATTTTCCCCTTCTTTAAACTTTTCTACAGGTTTAAGCCATTCAGGCAGCCTTTCAGTCATCTTATTCTCAACCTGTTCTTTTATTGCATTAAGTTCATCAGTTCCTTCAAACTCATAATTTTTATTAATATCCTGAGCTTTATGCTTTTTCGAATTTTCAGCAATTTGTTCCTGCCGTTTATCCTGAATCTCTGTTTTTTCAATTTTTACAGACTCAGCTTTTTTTTCTTCAACAGAAATATTTTTCTGTTCAGTTTTTTTTAAAGCTTCTTCTTCTTCAATTTTATTTTTATTTTCATCACTTTCAGACGCAGAAGTTTTTCCCTGATTTCCCGAAATCAAAACAGCCTGTGTCAAATAATAATCCGATTTTTCAGTATCATTTTTTAAAAAATATGCTATGCCGAGCTCTCTGTTTGCGTCAATATTAGAAGGTTCTATTTTTATTATCTCCAACAATATTTCAAGTTTTTCATCAAGATTCACGCAATTTTTCGCATTATCAAGCATTTTCCCTATTTTTTCAAAATCATTTTTTTTCAATTCACCGGATATTAAAAACTGATTAAAACCTATAACAAAACTTACTATCAGTACCGCAATACTTTTTTTATTAATTTTCATATAAAATCAATCCTCCAGTCCTATTGTTTGATTTATATCCTGCCGATTAAATATTTCACGCTGATCCGGCGAATTATTATTATTACTGTCTTCAAAAACAAGTACCGAAGCCCGTAATTCGCCAATGTTTCCTGCATTAAAAGAAACTTTAAGATTTTTATCTCCGGTTTTTATATTAAAAATAAAATCTTTTGATTTATTTTTTTTGGTTATCAAATTTATATTTTCAGAACTCGCGCTCTGAGAAAACATCATCAATTCATTAAAAGAGAATAAAAGTTTAATGTTTTTTTTATTTTTCAAATCATTACAAAACAAATTATATTTTATGGGTTTTCCTATATCAGGTCTGCTTTCATATACAACATTCAAATCAATTCTTGTTTCTGCTTTTTTCCTTGGTTTTACTGTTTCAGCCGCATTTTTAAACTGAACAATGCTGTTTTTTTTTTTTTTATTTAAAGAATTAAGCTGTCCGGTT
>JAGOBX010000286.1 GCA_017999075.1 Candidatus Babelota bacterium
TCCGTCTTTATTTTTTTCTTTATCTTTATTGCTGTTTTTTCCATCCTCTTTATTTTTTCCATCCTCTTTATTTTTTCCGTCTTCTTTATTTTTATCTGATTTATTTCCGTTCTTTTTTTGTTCTTCCTGTTGTTTTTTCAGTTTATCAAGAAGATCTTTTATAATTAATCTGGCGCGTTGAATATTAATTTTAGAATCGTTATGTTCAGGATTTTTTTTCAAAGCATCCTGGTAAAATGAAATAGCTTTTTTGAATGTTTCAATAGATTCATTTAAATCCGCATCAATAAGATTTTCGGCTTTTTTAAAATAACTGTTTCCAGTTCTGAACAGAGATTCTATTTCAAGTTCATTTTCAGATTTGACTGCGGATAACTTGAAATGATCAATAGCTTTATCATAATCTTTTTTTAAATAATATGAAGTGCCGAGATTAAACAATATCTCGGAATTGTTTGGAAGTTCAGAGTCTGCTTTTTTGTATTTTTGTTCTGCGGCATCAAACTTTTTTTGTTTAACAAACTCATTGCCTTCTTTGACAAGTTTATGCGGATTAGCTGATAAAATTATACTGTATAACACCAAAAAAATAATAGTTAAAAATAATTTATTAAACATAATCATCCATCATAAAAATATAAATTTAAATATTTTTATCAAGTTAGAAATTGATTTTCCAGCTTGAATTTATATATATTATTCATCTTTATTTCTGTTTGCGTTTTTTACCGTTTCAGATAAAAATGTTTCTATCAACAAGAGTATTATAGCTATTGATAAAGGTATTTGATAAAAATCTTTCCATTTTAATGTCTTGAATGATTTGAGTTCACGTTTTTCTGCTGCCGCAATTTTTTCAAGATATATTTTTGACAAATCGAAATTTCCTGTTTTTGCAGGTAAAAAAGCTCCTTCAGGATGAGCTAAAGCTATTTCCTGAAGTAATGCAGTATTAAGTTTAGATCTATGCTGTTTATCAGAAACTTCGGAATTGCTGGTTGTTACCAGCGCGCCCATTTCAGGATCGCCGAGTCCTACCGTAAAAATTCTTATTCCGCTGTTTGTTGCAGCCCGTTCTGCTGCTTTAACAGGCCAGCTGTTTTGATCTTCGCCGTCAGTGATTAAAATTATATCTTTGAATTTTTTTTCTTTTTCATTGAATATTTCCTCGGCTTTTCTGATAGCGTCGCCTATATTTGTACCGGGATCAGGAATATCGTCTGTAGAAGTATTTTTTAAAATATTTATAAAAAAACTGTAATCATTTGTCAATGGCGATTTTAACGATGAACTTCCGGAAAAAATTATCAGACCTACACGGTCGCCCTGAAGTTTTGAAACAAGATCAATGATAGCTATTTTTGCACGCTCAAGACGCGTAGGTTTTAAATCCGTTGCGTTCATGCTTTCTGAAACATCGAGTAAAAATACAATGTCTCTCCCGGTTTGTTTTATGTTTTCAGGCGTTGGATCACCTTGCGGTCTCATTAAAGAAATTATAATAAATCCTATTGCAAAAATTATCAATAATGCTTTTATAACCTGTTTTTTTCTGCTTGAATTTACAGATATTTTTTTTAATGCTTCATTGGTGGCAAAAATTCTCATAAGCCTGTCTTTTTGCCGGAAATACATATAATACAGCAGAATTATAAAAGGTATTATCCAAATAAAATATGCGTAATAAATATTTTCAAATCGTTCTATGAATCCCATAATCTTAAGGTATTCTCCTGAATATTGTAGTTGATAATACTATCTCTAATAATAAAACAAAAAAACCCGGTAATAAAAATCTTCTGAATAATTCATTATATTCAAGATAAGCGCTGTCTTCGATTTCAGTTTTTTCGAGTTTGTCAATGTCTTTATATATTTTTTGTAATGATTCGCCGTCTTCAGCAAAATAAAATTTTCCGTTAGTCATTGATGAAATGTTTTTTAAAGTATTCGCATCAACTTCATCGCCCTGCATTCCTACAAACATTCTACCGAATATAGGATCGTCAATGTATTGCCCTCCGCGTCTGCTGCCTATTCCGATAGTATAAACTTTTATTCCGTTTGCAGCGGCAAGCTCTGCTCCTGCTGAAGGCTGAAAATTTCCATAAGTGTTTTGACCATCAGTCAATAATATTATAATTTTGCTTTTTATTCTGTAATCGTTTGATTTCGTGTTTTTAAAATATTTATCGGACTCAATCATTTTTAACGCAGTATAATACAGAGCGTCGCCGATTGCTGTTAATTGAGACACCTGAGCATATTGCCTGAATTGGTTGAATTCTTCCTGCGACATTGAAGCGCCGATTGACTTATATACCCGTTCATAATCGTAAACTTCTATATTTTTTAAAAAATTATCAAAATTTCCATGCTCAAGAGTTAATGGACAGTTAAACTCCACTGTTCCTGAAAATGAAGTTATTCCTATTAAATCGTTTTGCCTTCGTTTTCCTGAAACAAGTTTTCCGGATACAAATTGTGAAAAAACTTCTTTTACAACTTCAAGCCGTGTCATTTGTTTATTTTTGAAATTCATCAGTTGTTTCATTGATCCGGATTTATCTATAACCATTTGTATAGCAATTCCTTTTGTTATTTGTTTTTTTATGGAACTTCCCTGTCTCGGTCTTGCTATTGCCAAAACAAGCAGAATTATTGCAATGATTCTTAATGCTGCAGGCAAGTGTCTTAATCTGTATTTCCAGCCTGGTTTTATTTTTTTAAACTTGTTTACAGAAGAAAATTTTAATGTTCCTTTTCTTTTTTTTGAAATAGAAAAATATAATATGTATGGAATTATAATTATTAATAAATATATAATCCATTTATCTTTGAATTCAGGAATATAATTAAACGGATTCATTTTTTTAATTACCTCATATACAAACCATCGTCAACATTAATAATTCGAATATACCACAAGGTTAAAACGTTTAATATTCTGTTTTAAAAATATTTTTACAATTTTGATACATGATCAGTATCAACCCTCTGATCGAAAGTTTTATTTTTTTTATCCTCTTTAGTTTTTTCGATAAAATTTTTTACGAAATTAAATGATTTTTGAATATCTTCGTTAACAGGTTTATGTTTTGCAAATTTTACTAAATCAGAATGTTCAAGAAAATTTTTTAATATTTTATCTTCTTCATTTTTAAAAAAATTATTTTTTAAAATTTCATTTAGAAATTCTTCAGTAGTCTGTTCCTGAGCTTTTAAAGCAAACCTGTTTTCAAGATATTCCCTCAAAATCATGGATAACTTGAAATAAAATTCTTTGATTAAATTCTGTTCAACCAGTTTTTCTTCAATTAATTTTTTTATTTGTATATATGCTATTTCGTGTGCTGGAAGTTTTATTGTTTTTATTTTGCTGACGCCTTTTTTCTTTCTGTAATACCAATATCCTGCTGCTGCTAAAATAATTATTATGAATACTACGATTAGATTTCTGAAAATTTTTTTATAATCTCTTTTAAGCTCTATGGTATAAGTGGAATCTTTGAATTTAGGAATTTGTCCTGATGTATCGACAAGAGATGTCACTTCAATTTCGAGAGGTTTTGATTCTATGGTGTAAACATTAGTGTCTGAATCAGAAGAAAATTTGATTTCCATAGGAGTAATAGTATATTTTCCTGATAAAAACGGATCAAGAACATATTTTTCTGAAATTATTACGGTTTGAGTGTCAGGATATGTTTTAGGTAAAGTTATTCTGTCTCTGACAATAAATCCTCCGAAAAGTTTTTCATTATAATCAGGTAATTGCGCAGAGTATCCGTTTTCACATTTTATTTTCATTATGAAATCAAGTGAATCGGCAAGAGTGATTTGCTTTTTGTTTACGCTAACTGTCAATTCAACGGGACCTTTGTAACTTGTTTCTGACATTCCGGAATCTGTATTTTTTTTTGGTTTGGTTCCGTTGTTTTTTGACTGACACGACACGATATTAATCAGCGTAGCAATCAAAATGATTAATGAAAAAAAACTTTTTAATAAAATCTTTTTTTTCTTTTTCATAGAAATTATTTAATTTTAGAATGAATTATTACTTTATATTTATTTTTAAGTTTTTCAAAATATTCGGAAAATAATTCCTGTTCTTTGCTTTGTCTTTTTGCAGCCTGAACCCTATCTCGTATTTCATCGTATTGAGGCATTCGTTCCTGCTGCCTTTCATTTATTTTAAATAAATAAAAGTTTCCGTTTGCTTCTGCAAAGGCAGAAGGTTTATCGTTTAATTTTTGGGAAAATAAAATGTTGTGAATATTAACATTGTTCCCTATTCCAGGAATATCCTTGTTTTTTTCTATCCAGTAATCAAGTTTACCTCCGGATTTAGCAGAATCGTCGATAGAAAATTGTTTTGCGGTTTCACTGAAATCACCGCCTGATTTTATTTTTTTTAATGCATTTTCAATATCAGTTTTATTGGAACATTTTATCATTGAAACTTTTACTCTTTCAGATTGTTTAAATTCGTTTTTATGAGCTTCGTAATAATCTTTATAATCTGCTTCAGATAATTTGATATTTTTCTTTTCTTCGGCAATAACCTGTCTGCTTAAATAATTTTTTCTGAAATCATCCACAACATTTTCAAAGTCGGGATTATTGTTGTATCCGCGTTCAAGTGCTTCAAGATATAATGTTTCATTTTGCGCCCATTCAGTTAGAATCTGTTCTTTTTGAGAAACATCGAGTTTATTAAGATATTGTTCTTTGCGTTTTGATAGTTCCTCTGGAGTCAATGATTCTCCAGTATATTGAGACATTTGTTTTATCTGTAGTTCAATCATATTTTCGATTTTTTTATTTAAATCGGTTTTAGTTATTTTCATAGAACCGATTTCTGCTAATATTTCTGATTGATTTGTTTCTTCAGTTGACGGGGTTAATGACGATCTTGCGGAGAGTTCTGAAGTTAAACCTGAAGTATTTCCTGATTTTCTGTAGCATTCAATGATATTTTTGTTAATATCGTTTTTTATTTCTTCAACTGATGCAATTGATTCTGAAAAAATAAAATTTTTTATTGCGTTATCGTAATCGCCGGATTTCATTAGCAAATTGCCTATTCTGAAATATAACTTCGCTTTTTCAGTTTTGTCAATTCCGGGATTTGCGGAAATATAGTTCTTCCATATTTCAACTGCGGTTTTATATAAATTTCTGTTCTCAAATTTTATTGCCAGATCCTTATCGGAAAAATCATTATATTCCCTTAAAATATTACTTTTATTT
>JAGOBX010000003.1 GCA_017999075.1 Candidatus Babelota bacterium
GTTATGACCCGTGCGATTCCACTTCAGTTAATTCTTATATGCAAAATTATCCTGATTTTTTAAACAAGGATATTAAAGGATTAAAAATAGGTCGGCCAAAAGAGTATTTCGGTTCAGGGCTTTCAAAAGAAATGCGCAATATTATTGAAAAAAACTGCAAAATATACGAATCAGAATTCGGCTGTGAAATCATTGATATAAATTTACCTCACACTGAATATGCCATATCTGCATACTATTTAATTGCAACAGCAGAAGCGTCTTCTAATCTCGCACGATATGACGGTGTAAAATATGGGTATAGAACTCCTGAATATGATAATTTAGCGGATATGTACGAAAAAACGCGAAGTGAAGGTTTCGGCGAAGAAGTTAAACGCAGAATTATGTTGGGAACATTTGTTTTATCTGCCGGATATTATGATGCATATTACAAGAAAGCTCAGAAAATAAGAACGTTAATTAAAAATGATTTTAACAAAGCTTTTCAACAATGCGATGTTATAATAACTCCAGCATCTCCGACCCCGGCTTTTAACATCGGAGAAAAAATAAATAATCCGCTAGAAATGTATTTATCCGATATTTACACAATTTCTATTAATCTCGCAGGAATAACGGCATTATCAATTCCTGGAGGTTTTATAAATGGAATGCCGGCAGGAGTTCAATTGATCGGAAACAATTTTGAAGAAAAAAAACTTTATAATTTTGCTTATAAATTGGAATGCGCGACAAAATTTTATGAAAAAGAACCTCTAATTTAAATCTGACAATACTTTTGAATATTATACATATTCTATTATAAAAAATAAATTGCCTTTTTCAAAGGTAATTTATTTTTTATAATTAAATCATTTTTACCAAATTATCAATAAGAATGAATATTCCTTTTGATATATCGCCTATTGTAACATTAGAAACCATATATGCCGGAGTAGACAAAATTTTATTTTTTTCATCTATAACACAATCATGAGGACCGCAATCAATATGTTCTGCTCCAAACATTATTATTTTATCGGCATCTTCTTTATTATCTAATCCAGCCGTTAATTTTATTTTATATTTTCCAAGAATCCTGGCAATCAGTAAAGGAGATATGCATATAGCTCCTATTGGTTTATGCTGTCTGAACATTTCTTCAATCAGTGATTTCAAATCCGAATTCACACCTTCGTTTCCCTTGCACATATTTTTATACCATCCTGCACCGCCAGGTAACACAACAGCATCCAAATCATCTGCTGATATTTCAGTTATATTTTTAACATCTCCGCGGGCAATTCTTGCAGATTCTACAAGCTGGTTTCTATGTTCTTTATCTATCGGTTTACGGGTTAAATGATTAATTACCTCAACTTGATCCATATCAAAAGAAATACACTGATATAAACATCCGTTTTGACTTATTCTTAATAATGTTAATACGCTTTCCTGTATTTCGGAACCGTCCGCTCTTCCGCATCCAGATAGAATAACTCCTATTTTTTTCGGGTTATTATTTTGTGGCAGCGACATATTTAAGTACACCGCCTGCTTTAATCATTTTTGCTTCCCGTTCAGTTAAATCATGCGAAGCTTCAATAATCAAATTATTTTTAGAAATATTTTTTATTGAAAGCTTAGAATTATTAACTAATTCCGCAACATCAATTTCAAGTTCATCATCTTTATTTATCAAATCAGTATTGCAAATTATCGGAACTATTCCCGTATTTATCAAATTCGAACGATGAATTCTTGCGAATGATTTTGCTAAAACAGCTTTTATTCCAAGTTCATTCGGTCCAAGCGCCGCATGTTCACGCGACGATCCCTGCCCATAATTTTCTCCGCCAATAATAAACCCGCCATTATTTTCACGGCAATAAGCAGAAAACGTATTATCAATATAATAAAAAACATATTCTGAAATTTTCGGCAAATTACTTCGCAAATGCTGGGTTAGCGGACCTGCCGGAAGAATATCATCTGTAGAAATCCCATCGCCTAATTTAATTAATGCTTTTCCTTTCAATATATCCGGGAGAGGAGAATTTTGTTTTAAAGGCGCAATGTTAGGTCCACGCAAAATTTTACGTTTGTCTTCAAAAGGTTTAACAATCAAACAATCGTCGCTTACAAAATCATCAATAACAAAACTGAAATTTTCATTCAAATATTTTCTCGGATCTGCAAGTTTCCCTTCAATAGCTGAAGCTGCCGCAATTTCAGCGCTGCATAAAGCTATTAAGCAATCCTTACTGCCTCCTCTCCCAAACCAGTTTCTGTTTACAGTTCTCAAACTTAAATGTTTATATCCCGGAACAAAACCAACTCCTATGCACGCATTACATCCGGGATCAACAATTCTTCCTCCGGCATCAAGAATTTTTTTTATAGAACCATCATTCATCAAAGTCTGAAAAACCTGTTTAGATCCTGGAGACACGATCAAATCAATATTCTTGCTTATTTTTTTTCCATCAAGAATAGAAGCAGCTATTTTCAAATCATATACACTGCCGTTTGTACATGAACCTATAAAAACCTGGTTTATTTCAGTTCCTTCAACTTCTTCAATATATTTAACATTATCCGGAGATCCGGGCATTGCCACTTGAGGTTTAAGCAAAGAAAGATTTATTTCAATTATTCTGTCATAAACAGCATCTGAATCAGCATCCAGCTGTTTCCAGCAATTTTCACGTTTTTGAAGAATTAAAAACTCCCTGGTTACTTCATCGCTTGGAAATAAACTTGTAGTGGCGCCTGTTTCAGCACCCATATTTGTTATTGTTGCACGCTGAGGCACAGACAATGTTTTTACTCCTGAACCTGAATATTCAAGTATATAACCTACTCCGCCTTTAACAGAAATTTTTCTCAATACTTCAAGTATAACATCTTTCGCTGATACTCCTGAATTAAGTTTCCCTTTAAGGACAATTTTCATAACTTTTGGTACTCTTAAATAAAACGGACCACCGCCTAATGCCACAGCTACGTCAAGTCCACCTACTCCTATACCCATCATTCCAATACCGCCGGCAGTCGGTGTATGACTGTCAGAACCAAGCATAGTTTTTCCCGGTTCGCCAAAACGTTCATAATGAACCTGATGGCATACACCGTTTCCTGCTTTAGAAAAATTTGCTCCGTAATTTGAAGCAATTGTCTGTAAAAACAAATGGTCGTCTGATGATTCTCCTTTAAACCCCAAAGAAGTATGGTCGCAATAAGATACTGCTTTTTCACACCTTATTTTATCTATTCCAAGAGCTTCAAACTCAAGCCAAGCCATTGTGCCTGTGCTATCCTGAGTTATGCAATGATCAATTTTTATTGATATTTCCTGTCCGAATTCAACGTTTTTTCCTTCAACAAGATGTTCTTTAAATATTTTCTGAGACATAGTTAATCCCATATTTTTTCACACTCTCCAATCCGCACTAAAACGGAAAATAAATTCTCCAAACAAAAATCCCAAATTACAAAAATTTGGGATTTTATTATAAATATAAAAATCTGATATTAAATGTATATTCGGGATACGCCAAAAATTAAAACAAAAAATAATTAAAAAATTTTTTTATCACGCTAATAATTAATTTAACAATTATTTTTTAAAACTCATTGAATTAGAATGATACATATTCATTAAATTTATCATATTTCCGACATCAGTACTAATCTGTTCTATCAATCCGAAAATCTGAATTAAAGTTCCATTAACAGATCTGTCAAATACTTCTTTTCTTGTATCAGTATTGAATAATTTATACCTTATAACAATTTGTTTTTCATTATAAATTTCAAATGTTCCTACAAGTATCAAATCAGCATTAACCAAAATTCCGACCTGTGAAGCAAGTTCAGCATTAATTCTTGAAGCATCAGAGGTTACCATAGACACCATTTCACTTACTTCATTTCTATTTTTAATATTAACTTTAGATGTTGAATATAAATTTCTGATTATCATATCAGGAATTCCTGTTGACAACCAATTCTGCTGACTGTTATTCATCACAATTTTAAAATTGATGACTGCTATTTCTGTTAAACGGCTGCGTTTTTTCTGAGGTGCAGCAGGAGATTGCACTTGATTTTGCTGTTTATTTCCAACCTGCTGATTTTGATATGAAGCACTATAAGGAAGAGGCGGCTGCTGTTGTTCTTCTTCAATTTTTTCATCTTCATACTTTTTGGTTATATCATTTCCAAAACCGAATCCTACTGAAAAATAATGCTGCTGGTCGTTCAAGCCATTATTATCATACTTATAGGCATAATCAAGTTTCGTCATACCTGCGCCAAAACTCATACCTGCAGAATATCTTAAATCTTTATCAAGATACAGATCTTTTTCAAGACCAAACCTTAATACAAACGCTAAATTTTCAGGATAAAAATCTGATCCTGAACGTTTAAACACATTTGCATTTCCTTCATTTTTAAATCTGACTGATTCCCAAACTATAAATTCAGAACCAACATTTAAAGTTTTTAAAGTTTCAGTTTTAACTCCAGTTATATCTCCCAAAATGTTCAACCTGTCAAGAATATCGTATCTTATACCAAACCTGTATTCAAGATCTTCATCTTCGTTTTTACCGGTATCCCATTTTTTGCTGCTGTACAAATTTTTCAAACTTATACCAACAGAAAAGTCATTGTTTATCATACCTATATAACCAATATCAAATGATAACCCTTTGGCCCCGCCTCCGTCAACATTACTTTTAACCCTGCTATAATCGATATTTAATCCCAATAAAGATTGCTGATTAAGTTTTAATCCTATACTGTACATCAGCGAACTTTCAAGCCAATTCAGTTTATCCCAATTCGGATTGATGTCAGTATAATCAAACGATATATCGTTTCCTGAATAAGATAATACGCTGACACCGAATTTAGCAGGTATAGCTACGCTCAAATTATATTGTTTATACCATTTGAATTGACCGGGATTAGTATAAAACGTGCTGAAAATATTTTTGCTTATAGTCGCTATGCCGGCAGGGTTATAAGACACTCCATTCACATCTCCATCCATAGCAGTAAATGCATTTGATAACCCTATTGGCCGCGCTCCATAAACAAACCTGCTTCCACTCAACCCATCCCCTGCTGCAACAGGTATTCCGGCGGCAATCAGAGAAATAATAATTATTGTTATACCTAAATAAATTTTTCTATACATTGAAAACCTCCAAAACATCTATATCATAAACTAAATCATTATTTACTTTACAATAGCTACCGGATAAACAAATTTATTAACTTTAATCAAATACAATCCGTTTTTAACTTTTGTACCTTTATAATTAAATCCATTCCATGTTATGGTTCCATTCGCAGAAACATTTTCTTCTTTCGAATAAATTTTCTGTCCTGATAATGAATAAACTTCCAAACGAGCCGTAGGTGCTCCCGAAGCTCCCGCTAAAGACGGCGATGCATTTGAAGAACTTCTATAGCCAGGAACCAGTATTATTAACTGTTCGCCATTATCAGGGTTAAACGCAGGTTCAGTAGATAAAACAGGATTTCCATTCGAATCAACTATCTGAGGTATTGGAACATCATTGTTTAAAATCTCTATTTCCATAGGATCGGACATTACAGATAAATTATAATATTTATCTGCGCTCATAACTCTTAAATATCTTTTTCCAACAGGAGTCTGAATTTTCAAATTAGTTATCTGTGGAAGAGATTCGATTTTAGATTCAGTTGTTTTCAAATCAATAATCACAATAGTATCTCCTGCAACATCAGGATTTCCGCTTTCATACAAAAATAATCTTATCAAATCATCTTCTGTTGACGAACCTGCAGCAGCTTCAAACTTTATCAGAGGTATTATCATAGAACTTGTAACAAACTTATTTCTAACTTCACTGTTTTCATCTCCAATAACTACAATCTGAAGTTTAGTGTTGTTACTTTTATTGTAATACATAATAGGTCTTATAGTTGCATCTGCTGTTGACGCGCTATAAACCCTTCCGATATTATCCACATCAGAAGCTATTGCTACAAACCACCGTTTAATTTTACTGTTTACCTGAATCTGATTGTCATAAAAATAATACCACCATTCGCCATTAGCGTTATAATTTGCCTGAGGTATTGAGAATTCATATAATTGACTTACAGTGTCAAATACAGTACTTGCATAAACAAATAATTTTATATAGACTCCTGTTTTACTGAAATCAAGTAATCCGCCACGTCCTGTAAAAGCACGGCCTCGTATTATCATGCCTACAGTATCTGTCATTTTTTCTCCTAACGGATCAGTAAATTCTATTATCGGCGGTAAAATAGGAAGTGAATATAAAATATTCAGCATATATCCTGAATATTCCTTCGTATTCCCGATATCATCAATCAATACCATATTTATTACAGTATCAAACTTATTACTGTTTATCATAGACATAGTATCAATATATCCTGATATGTCAACAAATACCCCTGTATCTGCTGTAAATAAATATTTTGAACCTAAATACAGTTTTACTTTAGAACATAAATCTTCCGGCTGCGAATAAACTTTTAACCTTGCAGATACGTTTATAGTTGTCAAATCAAAAATAAACGGTAATGCAGTATCTTCAACTCCATTAACAACCATATTAACTACAGGAGAATTAGGAGGAAGATTATCAACAGTTATATCCCAATTGATATGATCATCAAGTACTCCATAATTTACCGTTCCGTCTGAAGCTACTATAACTGCTGCGCTGTCGAATATATTTATATAATACTTTCTCTCTGCAGGAACGCCTGCCGGATCTCCGTTCACTGTTATCGGATATTTTTTATTAATATCCATTCCGCCCCATCTAAACTCATATTTTCCAAGTCCTGTCTGAGTTAATCTCTCGGTATATACATAATTGTCATTCCCTGCATTATCATTATAATTATAAATTCTCACCCACAAATCACGGACAGTCTGTGTATCTGTATTGATTGTTAAAACCATTTTCGTATCATTTGATAAATCAGCTGATGACCTGATTTTTTTCGGATTATTTGGAGAGAATGTATATGTATCTACAATGATGCTCTGACTGCGCGCCATAGTGAAAGTGGTATAAGTATCAATTCTGTTCTGCGCCGGCGACAAGTCTATAACAAAAGCAGAAACTTTAAACAAATTAGATGTGGACGTGAGTCTTACCGGAGCATCAAGATCATAAACCAAATATGGTTTTATCTGTTCAGCGGATAAAGTTCCTGTATAAGTTTCTATAACTTCATGATTTGTCATAGATTTAATTCTATCTATTCTAACAACTCTTGACGAAACAAAATCAACACCATCGCCTTCATCTTCAACTTCAACTTTAATCTTGTCAAATGAATGCGCCAAAATATTTCCAGGAACATTTGTCAATTTACCAGTGCTTGATTCAAGCAGAATCCAGGAAACTATATTAGGAGCTTTGATATCTGCAATCGAAAATGTATAGGTATATTCTTTATTATTTCCGGCTTTATCATAAGCTTTAATAATAACACTGTAATCTCCTTTTGTTTTTAAAGGTTCGCTGAAAACAAATCTGCGTTCATTTAATTCATAATTTATATCCTGACCATATATCTGATTTCCATTTATATCTTTAACAGTAACAGCTATTTTTTCCGGATCAAGATCGCTGCCGCCTTCATCATCCTGAATTTTTATATCAATTCTTGTTATAGCTTTATCAAAAGTAACAGCTTGTTCTATACTTTCAGAACTTCCTGTTTCTTTCACTGCTTTTATACTCGTTATATACGGAGGCATATTATCAGGCAGATTAACTCCAGGATAATCTATTATCAAACGTGCTTCATATGTAGGAGATTTTAATCCTGTAATATACTCAGGTTCAGCATGATAATAATAAGTCAATGGAACAGTAGTAATATGATCAACTATAATCTTCTTACGCACAAGTTCAGCCTGAAAACTTATCAGATAAATATCCTCTGCTAAACTCTGCGGCAAATACTGAACCTCAAATTTTCCTACAAACCTTCCATTATTCAATTCATCAGTAACGTCACCTATACCTGAATCGAACAGTTGAAGCATTACAGAATAATCATTCGATTTTATTAAATCAGCCGATCTGTTATACGGGTAAGTAAGATTGCTTACCCCGTCTCCAATAACTTCAGAACAAAGTTTCCAGTCTTCATCTTCCATTTCATACCAGTCTTTATCAATAGTCTGAACAATCTGACCTTTTGAGTTGTATAATATAAAAGACAATACTACAAAAGGTTCTTCATCTGTATCCTGGCCTGAACTCAAATTATTCGGATCATTAACGAGTTTGTCATCAGTAAAAGTAATTCCAAGATCTCTCAATGCCTGATTATTGCCAGCATCTAAAGTAACATTAAAACTGATATTAACCCTGTCATTTACGTTGTCTCTATTCGGAGAAATCGGATTAGGAGATAAAACTATATTTGAAACACTGAAATTCATAGAAATAACTCTTATGTTTAATATCATTTCGCTGCGGTTATTTCCTACATCATACGCGGTAATTCTTGCTTCATATAATCCGTTTGAAACAGGAGCTGCATTCATATCCCTTCCGTCCCATTCAAGCAGATTTTCTCCGCTTTTCCCGCTCTGGTTTACAAAACTTCTAACCAATTTATTGCTGCTGTCATAAATATAAATGTTATATGTGATTTTTTCGTCAGAAGTAAAAAATATCTTGCATACTCCTATATAAGGACTGTATGGAGAAGGTACTGCTACTACATTAGTTATTAAAGGCGGTACTCCGTCTATATTAATTCCTATAGAATTCGCAGCAGGATACGGATTAGACCTCTGAATTATAGGAGCATCATTACCATACTGATCTTTCATATATACAATAACAGGCGAATTTCTTATAGAAATCTTCTGGCTTATTTTAAAATCAGTTTCGTAAATTCCATCAGTATCAGCAGAATTTACAAGACCATCATTATTATCGTCAGACAATTCTATGCCTTTTATTATACTTCCGATATCAAGACTTACCACAGCATTAGGAATATATTCTATATAATTTACAGTCAAACTGTCATTTGCAAGAAAATACCTGAAAGCAGTATCACTCGAAGTAAAAATAATACTGTCACAGCTATAATTTACAGTCCATTCTGATTCGTCATATAAAAATTCAGGATTATTAGTGTTTATATCCACCATTTTCACATAACTCGAATTTCTTCTTATATCAACAAAATTTTTAGGCATTTTTATTTCAAAACTGTAAATTTTAGTGTTATCAGGAGGATTAGAATATTTAACATTATACAGATTGGTTGAATTAACAATTATACTTGTATCTGTTCCTCTTCCTCCTGTTACTCTGAATCTTATAATATCGCCTTCAACTTTTATATAACCAAGAGCATCATCTTCAACCAAACTTATTTGAGGAGCTTCTTTATTATAATAAAAAATAATACTGTCAGAATTAACATTTCCTGCAATATCATATAATATCCAAGCTATTCTGTAAATACCGTTGCTTAAGTTATTATAATTATTCGGAATCAATTTTATCTGCGAATAATTTTTTAATTTTTCACCGGCAATCAAACTTCCTGTTATATCAAAATTAGTTATAGTCAATCCGCCAAGATAATGCATTTGAATATCTGACTTGTTCAAATCAAGACCTGCATTGTTATCAGATACATTCAAAATTATTTCATTCATTTTATCAGAATATAACTGGAGTTCATGAGGTATAGTAGATAATACTTCCGGAGCTATACTGTCTCCTGCATAAAAACTGAAATTCATAATTTTATATGTTTCGTTTGAAGATATATCCTTAGCATAAAAATATGCTTTCATTAAACCTGTATCGTTTAATTCAGAAATTTCTGCCGGGTTATATATTACTTTATAAACTCCTTCATCCGCAGGAACAAGCAATTTCTGAATATCTATAACATTATTGTTAACTTCTGAACGCACTAAAAATTTTACAGTAACATCTTCATTTTTACTGTTTACAAGTTTCAATTTATTATTATTCCATATATGCTGAGATATGATATAACGGGTCTGGCCTACTCTAATATTTATCGTATCAATTACAGGAGAATTATACCATACGACTTTTGTATCTTCTTCCCAGAATATTGAGCCCGTATAAATATTGGTCATTGCATTATTGGTTATTGAACATGATACTGATTCTTTATTAATCTGAGATTCATTATCATAAACTTCAAACGATAATTCGGAAATCTTTTTATAAAATATCGTATCTCCTGTCTGCAAATTTTTGCTCTGCAGAATCATATTATTGATTATCGGAGGATTGTTATCATGAACAAAATAATAATTTCCAATAACAGTATCATTCCCGGCCTCGTCAATAATTTTAATCATAAAATCATAAGTGTTTCTTATCCTAAAATCAAATTTGTATTTAAAATAATGGGTATCAGACGAAGTCCTGCCGTAATCTAAAGCTTCAGTATCAGGATCAGACGGATTTGATAAACTTATAAATTGAATATTCTGATCTTCATCAACATTATGTTCAGGGTCATAATTATAATCGCCGTCATTATTTCCGTCTTTTAATGCCCCATCATAATCTATACTCGCTGCGCCGTTGCCGTCAATATCATCATTATCAAAACCATATTTCCAGTTATCATTATTATCAAAACCATCTCCTGAAAACATAATATTAGACCAGTTTTCGCCTTCGTCAAACGAAATTTTCACGCTTTTAATTTTTACCCTGTTAGCTGTATCAGTAACATCTGATGGAGAAGTCGAATTTATTATTCCTATCAAATTAACTTCATTCTTAGATATATAAATGTTTGATACTGACGCAATCGAATCAGTTATAACGTCTATTTTTGAACCTGTATACGTATCAGATAAAAACAGCATATTAAGTTTAGGAGCAATCGAATCATAAATTACAGTTATAACTTTAGTGTCATATCTTCCGATTTTATCGTATGCTCTGATTATTATAGTATCATAACCGTTTTCTACTTTAGGAGTATAATCATATTTCCATGTCGCAAAATTATTCTGATCAGAATCAGGAATCGACACATTATTTACAAATAATTGAGCTACACCTACTCCATAATCAATTATTGTTCCCATAAAATTAGATGATGAAGCCACAGATTGTATAATCCCTTTGGTTATAGCTTCAAGCTGTGAATTTGAAGGAGCGCTGTAGAACGTTCCTCCGGCTACGCTCGCTATCTGTTTCAAAATATCAAAATAACTTATAACGCTTCCGAAACCTATTGAATCTATTGTATATCCTTTGCCTTTTGCATTAGCTGCCATTACTAAACCAGCATCAGGATCGAACGGCTGACCATCTGATATCATAACAATTTTTTTATTCAATGCTTTTGAATTATCAAGCATTGATACTGCTATTGAAATTGCCGGAGCATAATATATTAATCCTACAGGAACTATAGAACTTACTGCATTTTTCAAAGATGTTTTGTCTGAAGACAAATCATGCAGAAGCGAAGCTGTAGTGTGGAAAGTTACTATACCTATTTGAGCCCCTGCCGGCATATTATCTATCATAGTGTAAGCAGCCTGTATCTGCCCTTCCATCGGAGATCCGGGTCCTGAACCCATACTTCCCGAAACATCAAGTATTAAAACCAAATCAGTACTAACAAGATTTTTAGTCCCAGAAGATAATTTCGCAAAATTTACAGGATTTGATACTGATATCACAGGCGGAGTATAATCAATTATGAAATTGATTTTATATTCTATCGTATTTCCGGCATTATCAAACAAAACAATAGCCATTGTGCAATTTCCGTCTATATTAGTATCAGAACTTTTAAGCGGATTTACTAATGTAAAATAAAGAGTATCATATTCACCAGCTGAAGAATCTCTTGTTACTATTCCTGATAAATATGTAGTTCCTCTCGCATTAGAAAAATGTTCTATTGAAATTCCTGTTGCTGAATTTAATAACCCTGATAAATTATCTTTTACAGTAACAGCAAATGTATCAATATTGGCTGATATATAATCATTATGAGTCAGCAGCGAATCACCTGAAGAATTCCTGTAATAAGCTTTCAGAACTTCAGGTTTTTGCGAATCAATTATAAAAGTGCTTGAATATGAACCTAAAATATTTCCGAAATCATCAACTGTCTCAAGAATAATCTGGTATTCTCCATCATTGGCAGCAAGTTCAGATAATGGATAAACAAAATTATATTCAAAAATTCGATCAGTAGAATTTATGGTTTTATACCCGGGAATTATTTCACCTGTACTTGCTTTTTTAAGAAGTATAGATGAATTTTCCATACTTATACCCAAATCTTTTTTTAATAATTCTGCTGATACTGAAGCTAACCTTCCTTTTACAGTAGGATTATAAAAACTGTTTGCAGCCGGAATAAATTTAAACATACTTTTACTTTCTCCGGTACCTTCAGTCGTAAGTATTCTTATTCTTCCTTCTTTAATAGTTTCGTTTCCTGCTTCGTCTTCAACAATTACCTTATATAAATAATTTGCGTCAGACTGCCCCTGTCCTGTCCATATAGCAGAATAATCTCCATTACCTATAAATGCTTTCTGAAGATCTAATGATTCAATTTCAGTTCCGTTCAATTCGCAGATTTTTACTGCTGCCACCCCTGCTTTTGTTCTCAATTCAAATAAATTTGAAAATGATTCCGAATCAGAAGCTTCAACGCTCCAATAACTGAAATTCGACACTTCAGAATATATTCCTGATATATTTATCAAAATTCCAGCTTTAGTGCCGGCTGTTATGAGAACTTCTTCAGAATATGCCGTATTTCCATCAATATCTTTACCTCTCAATATAAATCTTGATTCATTTTTTATAAGATTCTTTGTTATCAAAACTACTTCAGACGGCACAGGTATCATATTAGGTCCTGTAAGAAATTCAGGCTGAACAAGAAGCGATGGAGTTCCAGCTTGTTTAACAAGACTTATTTCTCCAAGAGACGCTGATGCATCTATCCCTGAAACTGTAAAATATATTGTGGTGTATTCTTTTATACCATCTTTATCAGGTGAAAATGGATTCGGAAATACTGTCAAATTAGACACAACTGGTTTCGTATAATCGACTCTAACTGTAACGCTGTCTCTGCTGATATTTTCTGATTTATCAATTATTTCTATATCAAGAATATAATTTCCTTCTGCAACAACAAACAATCCGTCATTAGTACCGTCCCATTTAATCTGATTGGCGCCTGCTCTCTGATTTGACATAACTACTGTTTTAACAAGATTTCTGTTATAATTATAAACTCTTAAAGTTGTTGTATCAACATTCTTATTCAATTGATATTCAATAAGAGTATAATCTTTTATACCGTCGCTGTCAGGAGAAAACGGATTCGGCATAACAGATATATAAGATAATTCTGCAGGACTCACATCAGTATAATAAGGTCTGTATTTTAATATTGTAGTATCAACATAACTGCTTGCATTTCCTGCATTATCAATAATATTTATCGTAATCTGCAAATTAGCAGTTTCAGCGCAGGTTAATAAAAACTGCCATTGTTCAAAATCCATTTTTCCGTGAACAGTGTCTGAAGCGTTTATAGCCTCAACACCGTTATACCAAGTTGAATCACTGTAATCACCGTCAAGATTTGTATCAGCTTCAACTTTAATTCTTACCTTATAAATCTCAGATGCCTGTTTTTCAGGTATAGTGCTGTTTCCATCAGGATCATAAGCGGTACCGATAATATTTATTAAAGGGCTGTTAAACACCTGATTATTAGCAGGAAGTTTGATATAACCTGTAGGTTTAGTTTTATCAAGAGAAATTATATAAGTATCAATTGTTTTTTCATTCCCTGCAACATCTTTTAATTTCACTGTAAGATAAGTATTTTCTATATCCGGAACATAAGTGCTGTTCAGCGTATATATAGCAGAAAAATTTGATATAATATATTTCCCGTTTGGAGAAGGAGCACCTAATATTTTACCATACGGCGCAGCATCTCCTGCTATCTGCGCAAAACTTATTGAAGTATATGATGAATCCAAGCTGTCCACTGTATCTACAGCTACTGTTATTTCATCAAGAAGTTTAACATAACTTGTGCTCGGATTTTTTTCTGAACCATCTATAGCCGCAATATTATCTATTCTGCAGGAACTTACTGTCGGAAGAGTGTTGTCAAGAGCAACGCTCCAGTATGTATCAGTAGCCGCATCTCCGTCGTACCCGCTTATTTTTATATATGCCGCAGATGTATCAGCTGTAGAATTATCCATCGAAACAGTATAAGAACAATACCATGTATCAGTTCCTGAAATTTTTGTGAATGAGACTTCCTTAGCGCTGAAAACAGAATCTATTGCGCCGATATCCGCGATAACTCTGGTTACTGTATTGTCCCATGTTGTATATAAAGTTATTACACTTCCATTTTTATAAATCGGATAATTAACAGGATTGCCATTAATTAAAACATTCTGATTTTTGTATTGAGAATCATCGTATGTATATAATGAATAACAAACCGGAGGAACATTATCAAGTTCAGCATACCAAGGATCCAGTGTAGATTCATTGTCTAAAGGATCTTTCGCATAAATATATATTGGTTTATTTGTTCCGTCAGCAATATTGTTGTCCGTAGCAATATAATGTTCCAGGGTATAAACTCCCTGACCATTAGTTGTTGCAGTTTCTATATAATCTGATGCGGATATCAACGGGTTAGAATCTATACCGCTAAAATCAGCCCATACAGTCAATTCTTTATAATCATGAATTGATGATGTATAAGTCAAACTTATAGTTATAGTCTCTCCGTCTTTATATGTTTTTACTCCTGATGCAGGATATATGGATGATGCTGCTCCAGGACCACTGACATCAGCTATCACATTGTTGACTGACTGGAATCCATAAGCATTCTTTAAATTATTCGTAAAAGTTATACCTTGCGCAGGTATGCCGTATCTGAATTTATTCCCTTCTTTCCAGAAATCTGATGATGCAGATGTTTTTATTGCTACAAATACATCAGGTTTACCGCTGCCGTCATTCTGATTAGGAATATCAATGCTGTATTTAGGTGTCAATGAAAATCTATAATCTGAAGGAAATGATGAAATAGATAATAATTCCACAAAAGTATCTTTATCATCCAACACTCCAGTAGTGCCTTCACCTTTATTATCAACATATAATGATATTCCACTCATAATTCCAGTATCAGGATTTGCCAAATCATCAAATTTAAATCCATCTATATTATAAAATTGTACTAATATCGAATTTATTTGAATACCACCGTTACCGTTATCAGCGTTATCATAAACATTGATTCCTATAATAGATTTGGTATCTGAATTTGCAGGCAAATACACACTTCCGTTTTCTGCAAGCATATCTTTAAAAGTCGTAGGAACTCCAACACTTAATGTTTCAGAATAAAAATCAGCATACGGATTCTGATCGCCTGTAGAATATTCTATTCCATATTTAGGAATCGACAAAGAAAACTTATCATTAAAATCACAAGTAGAACTTGTAGCTATTAATATAAAGTAATCCGCTCCTTCATTATCTCCTGTCAAATTATCAGGAAGCGGTGATACGGAATCACCTGCATCTGCTATTGAAAGCAATATCGAATATGTGCTTGAAGCTATGTCTGAACGCGGATTCCATAAAGCACCTTCTGTAAAAGGAATAAATATATCTGTAGTGTCATATTCGCCATTTATCCCAAAATTAGAATCTCTATATAACTGTATTCCTCCTTTATCCCAGTCCAATAAGTCAGTTGGAGAAAATTTTGTATCGCCATTATTATTATTAAATACAAGCCTTATTGATTTAATATACTCTTTAACTCCGTCTGCATCCCTCACATCAAAACTTAACATCACAGAAGAATCACCAAACGGTTCTATATATTGTCCTGCAATAACTTCATTAAAAACCTGTATTACATTTAATGAATTACTTTTAATAGTCCTTGTAACAATATGTGAACCTGATTTTCCAGAAGTAAATTGCAGTCCGTATTTAGGAATTGATATATTAAAATCATCGTTATAACTTATATTTGAACTTGATCTGATAACAAGAAAAAAATTATGTCCAGTAGTTTTTCCCGTATAAGTGTCTGGAATAGTTGTTATTGCAGAATTAGTATCAAAAAATAGTATTGTAACAAATGAATCTCCAGGACCTGCGCCCTGCCATTTCGGAGTTTGAGCTAAAGGAACAATTGTATCATAATCAGAATTAAATTCCCCGTTTGCATCCATATCTTTCCAAACAGATACGCCACTATTTTTATCTTTTGCTAAATTGTTCAGATCTCCAGATGTAAAATTATTATCCCCGCCAATATTAGAAAATTGAACTTTCAGTTCGGCTATTTTAGATCTTCCGTCTGTTCCATCTGTCAAGCCGTCAGTAATCTTCATTCCTACTACTCCAATCGGATTACTTATAGCAGCTATAGTTTGATAAGGATTAGAAGTTATATCGTCAAAAATATTCGGAACCGTAGCTGTTATTAAATCTGTTACCCAATCATCGTTTTCATTAGAAGTATTTCTTGTAAATTCTATGCCTTCCGGAGGTATCCTACAAATAAAATCCGAACCATATTTTATATTAGTGCTTGTTCTGATAACTATAAAATAATCTATTCCGGTATTATCTCCCGAATCATTATCAGGAATATCTTGCCCGTAAATAAATCTTAATGTTACAGAACTATCACTTGTATCCCATTCAGGAAGACCCATAGAAACAAATTCATCAGATGTGTCAAAAACTCCCTGTATGGTTCCATTATCCTTATAAACAGCAACGCCGCTTGTAGCATCCATTGATAATGGCATTAAATCAGATGTAGGATTAAAATTTCCCATTATCATATCATCTTCAACAATAAGTTTTACACTTAACAGTTTTTCTTCTCCAGCAGTTCCATCAGTAACATTAAATCCGAATACAGGTAGTGGATCGCTTTTAGCATCAATCTGCTGACCTGTTATGGTTAATGGTTGGATATCTATAGTTGACAATGTTTTTACTATCATTACATCGCTATTAAACAGCCATACATCATCAGGAAGTCCATTTTTACTTTCAAAAAATTGTGAAGGTTCTAAAGGATTTAAAGTGCTTGCATATTCTATTTCAGCGCTTTTCGTCAAGCGCACATAAAAATTATGTCCATTATCAATAACAGAACTTGTTCTTACGCACACAAAAAAATCAGACCCATCTGATGAATCTGATTTTGTATCGTTCCATGGTATTGGAATAGTGTCAAATTCCATATAAGCAATAGCGTCAGAATAATGACCTTTATCTCCAAAATATTCATCCCATGTAGCAAGAGTGGGAATCAATAATGTATCTCCTTCATCCCATTCGCCATTCTTATTTTCAGGATTATCATCATTATCCTGGTATATTAGAACTCCACTTCCCAAAGGATCATTAATATCAAGAGGAAGCAAGTCATCAGGTGTCCAAGACACTCCGGACGAGCTCATAAAATATAAACCTATTTTATTGAAATACGCAGTATCTCCTACATTATTTTTACCTTTAGCATTTATTCCCAAAACAGGATAAGGCTTACTGCTTTGAGGTATATACGGATCATTATGAACAAAATCAGTTATTACGGTAGGAACGGAAGACTGATAAAATACTCCATAACTTAATCCGGGATGATTCAACAAATCATTATCAGATGTGTGTATTTTAGGAGTTGAATTTGAAATTCCATTAGTAAAAACTACGCCGCCAGGCGGTATTCTGATATAAAAACTATCTTTATAATCAATACTTTTACTCGTCAATATAGTTACTATGAAATCCCAACCATGCGTTTGATCTCCATTATTGTCAATAGGAAGCAAAACTCCGTCAGCAAGATATAAAGAAACCTTGTAATAAGTATCTCCAGCAAGGTTTGTATACGGACCATACCACTGTGTTTTACTTACAGACAAGGGTTTTAAAGGATCAGGAGAGGGTGGATCCATAATATCAAAAGTTTGTCTGTTAGAAGTTGGTCCATTAGCATATATTGCCAATCCGCTGTTTTTATCACTTGTAAATGGTCTTAAATCTGATGGTTGAAAATCTCTGCCCACAAATTCTAAATCAATTCTTCTTAACTGCTGGTTCGATAACACATCTCCCATAGCGTTTTCTGGACCACCTGCAATATCTAAAATTACTATTCCGTCAGGCCAATAATCAAGATATTTCAAATCCTGTTTTCCATTCTGAGGATCTTCTCCTGGAATTCCTGTAAATAAATCAAGTAATGAAGGCTTTGTATCATTTAATAAATTGGTTCCATAAACAGGTCCCACTACTTCATATATCATATCAGTTACCGAATCGCTTTTTATAGATTCTATAATATTAGTATCTGCGTAAACTATTGTGGAAGCATTTAATTTTGTAGAACTTGAACTGCCATCGTCATCTTCTTCATCTGATGTGGATTTCTTTTTAAAACCTACTGATTCAAATTTCAATTGAAATTCGTCCCCATAACCTACTTTCCCCGGCCCCCAGCCTTGATTAGTAGTAATACATATCAAATAAGAATATTCCGATGAAGAATCAGAAGAATCGCTTTTTTGAGGTATCATCTGATCTCCACCGGCAAATTTAAAAGTAAAAGGAACTCCTTCAACAGGCGGATTCAATAAAGTCATTGGAACAGTCGTATCAGGATCTGGATATAAAGCATTGTATTTATATGATGTGATTTTTACGTCAGCATCATCCCATTTACTTGTAGTATTTCCGATATCTTTATAAATTGCCCAGGACATATATTTTGGAGGAATAGTACCAGAAAGCCCAATATCATTCAGATCTATATTGGCAGGATTCGGCCATTTTTCACCTGTCAATGGATTTATTACCAAACTGTATCCATGCCCTTCAGTATCAATTACAGTAGCTTTTACAAAAGAAATTTTTGCTTCTTCAACATCTGTAGGTATTGTTTTTGACTGACCCAAAGTTAATTTAAATACTGCATGTGGTTTTGAATTTGCCGGAATAATAAAGTTGGAGGAAGGATACATATTATTTGCTTCGCTTGCTCCAATCGCAGTCAATTTTTCAAGTTTCATTTTCACTGTTACTTTTGATGAATTCGGACACGACGGATCTATTGTATTATACGAATAAGTTCCGTCTTCTCTTAATGCCCATGCATGTAAACTATCTATAGTAAAAACTAAATCCGTAGTTGCCGGTACTGTATCATGAAGCTGAACTAACACATATAGTTCTCTTGATATATTTAAAGCTAAACTCACAGGAATTTTTATCGGACTTGAAGTAATATTGGTAACACTTCCTATTGATTTTGAAATCGAAGCAGAACCATAAGAAATTATTATTTGTTTTATATATTTATAATGGCTTGATGTCCCTAAACTCACTGTTACAGTATCTAAAAAGATACTCGTCAATTTAATTTTAGCGGTAGTGTCATCACCAGCTTCTATTCCGGGGGATACAGAAACTTTGTTCGGAACTATCCACCCTCCAGGAAGTATGTATTCCGCTCCACTCATATTATTAGAGCCGGTCGCTCGACAATCCAAACTGTCTTTAACAGCAAATGCCAAGCCGGCATTCAATAACAATATTGTTATTGAAATAATAAAAATTTTTAAAACATTTTTTTTAGAACGCATAACTCTATTTCTCCCTTAAAAATTTATATTAAAAATTATATTTTATACCTAATATATGGCAGTCGGACAATTCTTTTCCCATTACATAAGCGTAATCAAAATTAAATTTATATAAGTTAAGTCCAAGTCCGCAATAAATATTTTTATCAAAATCATCGTCATAACTGTTATATCCGGCTCGTACAAATATCATTCTGTCATAATTCAGTTCAGTTCCAAACGAGACAGAAGCATCTTCATTTCTCACTTTTACTACATCTACTGAAACCAATAGGCTCTGATTTTTAAAAGAAATTCCGCTTCTGATAGTAAACGGCAATTTATTTTCTTGAGATTCAAATTTCAGTTTTTGTCCTAAATTCTGTAATGAAATACCAAAACTGACTTCTTCAGAACAAAGCAGTTTTATACCGGCATCAGCTGCAATACCTGATGCAGAACTGTCGTCTATTTTCTGTTTAATATATTTTCCTGTAAACCCCATTGCAAACTTGTTTTCAGGTTTCATTGTCCAGGTTAAACTCATAGCAGAATCAGTTGACTTATAATCGCCTGTTCTGTTTCCCAATAAATCTCTACCTTCAATTTCTCCTGAATTCAAATGATATACTGCTATCCCTATATAATTTTTATCAATTATTTTAGCCGCATATCCGGCATAATCATAAGCAACGTCTTCAATCCATTCATTATGCTGTATTGTCAATTCCGATTTGTCTATAAAAGCTATACCAGCAGGGTTCCAGTATAATCCGTAAACGTCTTCTGCAGCTGCAGTATAAGCTCCGCCCAAACTTACAGGTTTTGCTCCTACTCCTATCTGAAGAAATTGCGCGCCTGTGGTCCCGCTTCCAGCGCAATATCCTGATGTTTGAAAAACAAAAAAAACAGCAGTAATTAATATCATTGAATATAACGTTTTTTTAATTTTCATATAATTTTCCAAAACTAATTTTTGTTTGCATTATTTCATTCTATCTATAGTAAATATAAATGCAAATATTTTATTTTATAATACCTATTTTACCTATTTTTTCTCCACCTGAATATATCAGTTTATAAATATATACGCCGCTTGCAATTTCTTCACTTTTCATATTTTGCAAATTCCATTCAAGTTCAATTCCTGCATCGCCATAAAACTCATAAACTTTTCTTCCTGCCAAATTATATATCAGAAGTTCAACGTATCCTGAAACTCCATTAAAAATAACTTTACCGGTTCCATATCTTTGCCTGTATGGATTCGGAAATACATAAAACCCAGTATCTGCCCCTGAACCATATTTAGGAGCTGCAACCGAATAATATGAAAAATGAAGTAATTCGGCTTTAACAGATTTAGAAACAGGATCACTATAATTCAACCCGTCGCTTACAACTTCCCATTTATTAGTAGATTCATTAAACCTGTACATTTTTAATTTTGAACATTCTATTCCTGTATTATCCTCAAAACCGTTATTATCATTATCTGAATACGGAATTTCCACTGTAATCATTTTTTCAAATTCCTGATTTACAACAGCTTCTGTCAATATGTTTTTAACATCAAATTTTCTTAAACTTCCGTTCAATACCTGTAAATTCCCAAACCCTGATGATTTAACTTTTTCAAACTCAGTTTCGTTTTCTGATTCTTTCAAAATGTCTATAAACACGCTGTCTTGTAATATATCAGCAGGTATCTGCATAACAGTATTGTTATAAGAATATATATTCTCTTTTTTTACATTCAGCATAACTCTAACATATTTTGTAGATACATTTCCGAATTCATCTACAAATTTTATCGCATTTAATCCGCATTTTGTCAATTTAATAAAATTCGAATACTGCGATGATAATTTAATATTAGTTTTTGGAGCATCTTCAATTTGTTCAACAAAAATCTGAATGTTAGAACTGCACGAAATAATATTACTGAATTCATCAGTATAATAAATCGTGTATTGAATCTCATCTCCTAAAAATGCAATATCTTCAGACACATTAATAACAATGTTTTTCTTTATTCCAGGGTTAATTTTTACAGATGCATTTTTTTGAAACCCTGCAAATTCAGATGTTATATAAACAGTCTGATTTTTAGTATATCTCGTTTCAAACTCCGTTCTCCCTGATTCTGATATGTTTTTTTCAATGTCAATTACCCCTGATGCATCAGAAAATCTTATTTTCACTTTTCTGTCTTGTTCAGGAACATATTTAAAATAATCTAATCTTTTCAAATTTAATGCTGCTAAAGTTATATATAATGTTTCTCCTGCATTAATCTGTTCAGGAACTGTAAGAGCTATATTCCCGATTAAACTATAATCATTTATCACATTTATAAAAAATTCAGATTTAATCCCTGCTCTAACTGTTTCAAGTTTTACAGACAACCCTGCTATTTTATCCAGTTTTCTTAGTTCAAATATAATTTTACCCGCGTTATCTGTAATCAGATTCATATATTTTGAATCATTGATAAACTCCGCTTCACCTGAAATTTCCAGTTTCACTGTTTCTCCTGAAAGAGCATTTCCATTAGAATCTTTAACTATGGCTGACAATATTATTGTATCGAATAATCCCGCATTTATTTGAACATCATTCGGTATTTTGACAAAAGTATACGGTTCAGGAATTAATTCAGGAAAAATTATCACTGTATCATTTCCTGATTGCGAACCGGTATCAGCATTATTATTTGCAGGCGCGCTTCTTGATAAAACAACTGATTTAACAGGACTTTCATTGTTTCCGATATCTATGACGCTTATATCAATATAATATGTTACGTATGCATCAAGATTATTCAGGTTTAACAATGACGAAGATCTGATTCCCAATTCTGTTTTTTCAGAGGTTGTTAAAATTATTCCTGTATCTGACAAATTTGTTCTATATCTTATTTTATAAGTTTTAAAATCCTGTTCCTGAGATGGGGTCCAATTCAATATTGCATAATTTGAATAATCAGAAACTGCGAATTCGGAAACTGCAGCAGGAAGCATATCATTTTGAGGAACTGAAGAAGTATCAGACTCTTGTCTAACTAATACTTTTATTGTATCAGAGAGCACGCTCTCATTTCCTACTATATCAGTTGCCGAAACTGCAAAATAATATTCCGTATTTGATGTCAACCCTGTAATCATAGTTTGACAATTATTTTTCTGACGCAAATTATTATCATTTGATACTGACCATTTTTTATAAGCAGGTGTTATAACCGGCGAAGTATTATAATAAATCGAATAATAATTGAAATCTTCTGATTGAACAGGATTTAATGATAATGTTACGCTATTCTCATTTTTTGAAATCAATGAAGGGTAAGTCATCTTTTCAGGAGACTGGTTATCTATTATAACTGACCAGTTATTAGTTGCTGAATATTTAAAAATCATTGATTCTACTTTTATAACAAAATTCAAAATACAAGAATTCTCAGGTTTAGGAATAACAGCTTTAAATCTATTGCCGTATCCTGAAACAGCATTAACCGAAATTTCCAGACAATCTTCAATATCTATAATATCGGAATTAATTTTATAAAGCAATTTTATATTTTCAATATTTGAAGGAATAGTGTCAGCAGTGAATACTACAATTATATCACTGTCTTTCAAATATGCATCAGAACTGAAATCAATTACTGTATTAGTTCCTTCTGTAATATAATTAACAAAAATATTTTTAACATTGGTTTTTCCAGAATCATTTTGATTACTCTGAATTCCATTTATTAAACCCATATATTTTACAGTGTTGTTTGATGTGCTCAGTTTTATTTTTCCATGATTTGATTTGTCAGCAAATACAAAAACTTCTACAGAACCATAATCATCAGTAATTCCAGAAAATACTATTTTATTATCTATAAGCGTTTCTCCGTCTTCAACTCTTATTTCTATATTTTCTCCTGATACAGCTATTCCTGAAGCATCTCTTGCAACTGCTGTAAGTTTAAATGAATTATTCGAACTTATATCTACTGTATCTCCTGAAACCAACTCTATTTTTGAAACAGCGCCTGCAGTTTTTCTTATAAGTTTAGCTTTTTTTACAGGGCTTTCATTTCCTGTTTTATCAACTGAACATATTTCAAAATAATAATTTGAAGACGCATCTAGATTCCGGATAAGCAGCAATGAACTTGATAATGTTCCAAGAATAGATTCACTGTTTCTGTCCAAAGTAAAAATCTGGCTGTTGTAAAAATCTTTGGAATAACGAATTTTGTATGTATTGAAATCAGCCGATGAAACAGGAGTCCAGAACAAATAAGCGCTGGAACTTCTATCATATAAAGTTAATGATTGAACCTGAGCAGGAGCTTCAGCGTCTATAATATATTTAAAAGTTGCTCCATCTTTATTTGTGAATATTGTATTATTTATTTCAAAAATATATTCGACAAGAGTTCCATTAACCATTTCATTATCAGAAACCGGTATAACGCATTCCCATGTTTTTCGGGCATTCCCGTCAATGCAATACATTTCAACATACCTGTCCTCATCGTTTTCTAATGATTTTCCATCAGGTCTTTTTCCGGCATCATACCATAAATATACTTTATCTCCTGTTTTAACCGCATATTCGAATTCTGTAGTTACTGTAATGTCTTTCCTCAATAATTTTTCAGTTCCATCAAGCAAATGAGCTGTATTATACCCGTCTGTAGCAGGATCTTCAGCAGGACGCTGGCTGTTTGTAGTAGTCTGAACGCTTGTTGTTACAAGACTTAAATTTCCTGACAAATCTTTAGTTATTACGCTGAACGTATAATTTTCATTGGGCAGTAACCCTCTAACAGCGCTTATAGATGTATATCTATTTTTCAAGTTGGGATCTTTCAAGTATGTCCATTGCGAATCTGATGAAGTTACTGCTCCGCCTATTTGATAAACCACTATATACTCGCTAAAATCATCCATGTCATATCTTGGAAGCCAGCTTATATGAACAGTAGTAGTTGAATCTGACATTTTTGACGCATTGACGCTTGTTATATCAAAATTATTTGAATTGTCCATCTTAATCTGCCATGGTTCATCATATAAATTTCTGTATATCAATCCGCCGTCGCATTCAAAAATAAATTTTATTACATCTCCATCGCTTATTTTCAAATCCGCAACATTTAAAATTGCACTCCAGTATCCGTTGTTTAATGAACAATTTATTTTTGTGTCAGACAAATTTCCTATTCCTGCTCCATCAGGTTTTGCAAAAGTATCAACCCATATAACTGGAGAATATTCAGATGCCGAAGATAATCTGAATTTTATTTCAATATTTTCTTTTTTAATTCTATTTATCTGCTCAAAATCAGTTATAATACTGCCTGATACTCCTGTTGCAGTAACATCAAGTGCGTATAATGAAGAATTTGTGTATACACTTATAGTATCTGAAAGTTCACTTTCATTACCCGCGTCATCTTTTACTGAAACTGCAAAATAATATCTTGTAAAACTTGTTAAATTCATTATTTTTGAATAAGAATTTTTTGCTGTCATCAGATTTGCGTCATTTACATAATTCCATTTTTTACTTGATTTTGTAACATTTGGAAGTGTATCGTAATATACTGTATACTCTTTAAAATCCGAATTATAATAATACTTCCACGTTAAATTTACAGAATTTAAAGTTTTGGAAAGTGACGTTAATCCCGTAATTTTCGATGGAGCCTCATTATCAGATGTGTATGACCAGCAAAACGAATTATTAAACCTGAAAATCTTGCCG
>JAGOBX010000287.1 GCA_017999075.1 Candidatus Babelota bacterium
GAATAAAGCCGCTGATATAATTGAAAAAATAATTGATTATCGTAAAAAAATAAACAGGATAGACGAGAATAGTTTAAAAAGAGAAAAAGAAATATAAAAAAGTAAACAGATACATTCTCTAAAAATGATTATTATTACAGCCGTTTAACAAGTAAGGAGGCAGCGATGGATTTTGGAACCCTATCAGGGATATTAGTTTCAGTATTTTTATGTCTTTGGTCAATCACTTTGATTCCGGGCGTTACACTTGGTTTATACTGGGATCCACCTTCATTTGCTCTGGTTGTAGGTTGTACAATAATGGGATATATAACAAGTACTCCGATCCCGAAAATGAAATTGATATTTCAGGTAGGTAAAGCTGCATTTCGTGAAAAAAAACTTGATTTGGTGGGAGTTATTCCTTTACTTGTAAGTTTTGCTGAAAAAGCAAGAAGAGAAGGATTGCTTGCTCTTGAAGATGATATAGAATCTCTGGACGATGCATTTTTAAAACGCGGAATACAGCTTGTTGTTGACGGAACTGATCCTGAACTTGTAAAAACGATTATGCAGACACAGATGTCTTATATAGAAGAAAGACATACTTTTGGAAGAGGAATATTTGAAGGAATAGCGTCCTTAGCTCCTGCGTTTGGTATGATCGGAACTTTGATTGGACTTGTTGCGATGCTTAAAAATATGGATGATCCTTCAATGATTGGACCTTCAATGGCAACAGCTCTTATTACAACACTATACGGCGCCATAATTGCCAACATATTTTCAAATCCTATTGCAAATAAACTAAGTGTAAAAAGTTCCGAAGAAATATTATTAAAAAAAATTATGCTTGAAGGAATGCTTGCGATTCAGGCAGGAGACAATCCTCGTATAGTCGATGAGAAACTTAAAGCATTTTTACCTCCGGCATTAGCTAAACAGGCTGGCGGCGCAGCAGGCGCAGAAGGCGCAGAAGGAGGAGAAGCTAAGTAATGCCAGCTCTAAAATGTAAGCATTGCGGCGGTATAAACCCTACAAAAGCCGGTGTTCCGGATTATATGTTGACATTCGGAGATTTGAATTCTCTGCTTCTGACATTTTTTGTTTTGCTGATAGCGAGCGCAAGTTTTGACGTTAAGAAATTTAATATAATTGTAAGCGCGTTTCAGGGAAGTTTTGGAGTATTTGAAGGCGGGAAAACAGTGACTCCTGCGGATCTTCCTGATCTTGGAGTCAAACCGAGTGAAATAATGGAAGAAGCCGGAAAAATAGTATCAATAGCAAAACGTGAATCATCTGATATTTCAGAAGAATTACGTGAAGCTGTATCAGACGGAAAAGTAGAGATTCAGGAAACAGAAGAAGGTTTGGTTATACAAGTTACGGATCAGATGCTTTTTGATCCAGGCAATCCTGATTTGAAATCTGCGGATGCAAAAAAATTGTTATCAAAAGTAGGAAAAGTTCTTAACAGCGTAGAAGGATTGCGCGACAGGAATATAAGGATAGAGGGACATACAGATGATATTGGATCTGAATTTGAAAATAAAGGAGTAAAATACAATTCAAGTTCAAATTGGGAATTATCAGCTTTAAGAGCGACAAATGTATTAAGGTTTTTAGGAGAAACAGCCGGAGTAGACAACAAAAGGTTATCTGCTGCAGGTTATGGACAATATAAACCTCTTCCGAGAAAAGCTGATGAATCTGAAGATCAGTGGCGCAGCAGAAACAGACGTGTTGATATTGTTGTATTGAGAAGTAAAAAATAATAATATTTAATAAATAAATTTTCGGAGGAATAATTATGGCTAAAGAAAAAGAAGATGTTAAAGAAGAACAACCTGAAGATGGTCAGGGATTGCCTTCAGGGAAAAAACCTTTAGTAATAAAAATACTTATAATATCAATAATTGCAGTAATATTGATTGGCGGAGCAATAATAATAGCTTTTTTCACTTCAAAAAATGTTAATGATTCAGCGGTCAAAAAAGATGATACCGGTGCTCAGTCAGTGGAAATGCTTAAAGACACGATAAATTACGGTCAATGGCAGCTGAGCAAAGGTAAAGAACCTATGAAATTTAATCTTCAGAAGAAAGATGCGAATTCTGCCGGATCGCCGATATTGCTTGCGGATATAGTTCTTGCTTGGAATCAGGATGAAGTAGGTTCAAGCTGGGCAGGTAAAAAAAAGGATCCTTCTCCTGATCTTGAAATACGCCGAGATCAGATTAAAGACATAGTAGTAAATTATTTTAATACTAAAACCGTTGAAGAAGTATCATTAGCGCATGCAAATGATTTAAAAGGCGATTTACAGAAATATATTAATAATGTTTTATCAGATGATGTAGCGAGAATCAGAAACATATTTTTTCCTCAATATTTCATACAGCAGTAAATAATGTTTTTTAAAGAAAAAAATAGAAGAGATAATTAAAAATTGAGGATTAAAAAATATAAGGTTATTTTATTAAGTTAAATACTGGAGAAAAACAATATGACTGCTGAATTATTATCGCAGGATGAAATAGATTCTTTGTTAACAGCAATATCCAGCGGCGGCCCATCAACGGGCGGCGGAGATTCGGGCGGTGGATTAAGTTCTGCGTCATCATCAGCTTCTTCTGTTTCAGGAGGAGGCGGGGCGCCATTACCGCCGCCGAAGGTTAAAAGCAAAAGTAATAAACCGAGAAAAATAAAATTATACGATTTTAAACGTCCAGATAAATTTTCCAAAGATCAGATACGAACTCTTCAGATGATTCATGAAGTTTTTGCAAGGTTGAATACAGCCGCGTTATCTGCATTATTGCGGACAATGGTTCATGTTCATGTAGCATCTGTGGACCAGTTGACTTATGAAGAATTTTTAAAATCAATCCCTAACCCCACGACAGTTTCAGTTATAGAAATGAAACCTTTGAACGGAAGCACATTGCTTGAGATGGATCCTGCGATAGTATTTGCTTTAATAGACAGATTGTTCGGAGGCAAAGGATATAGTGCGAATATAGCAAGAGAAATGACAGATATTGAATTATCCGTAATGGAAAATGTAATGGCGAAAATTCTGTCTAATTTAAAAGAATCGTGGATAAATGTAATAGATTTAAAGCCTAAACTTGAAAAGATAGAATCAAATCCTCAGTTTGTTCAGATAGTTCCGCCGAACGACATGGTTGTTCTTGTAACACTTGAAACAAAAGTCGGCGAAGTTGAAGGTATGACTAATTTTTGTATTCCATATATAGTTATTGAGCCAATAATAAATAAATTGAGCGCACAATACTGGTATGCTTCAGTAAGAAAAGGATCAACGACTGAAAGTCTTGAAAGGCTGCGTCAAAAGATGAATTATATAACCGTTGAAGCAGGAGTTGAAGTAGGAGAAGCATTGATTACAATAGAAGATGTACTGAAACTTGAAACAGGAGATGTTATACGGCTTAACAGAGATCATAAATCTGATATGCTGTTATATATTGACAATAATCCTAAGTTCAGTTGTAAACCAGGAATAAAAAACAATAAATATTCGGTATTGATAACAGATGAAATAGATTTTACTAAAGCCTTGCAGCACGATAACTGGGCAAAAAAAACTGAGGATGAAAAAAAATAATTGAATGACAGAAGGAGAACTAAATGGGCGGTGGATTACTTTCTCAAGATGATATAAATGCTATGTTAACAGGGTTGGATGATATAGAACAAACTGCTTCTGCGATGGGCGGCGGCACCACGGAAGAACCGACTCCTGAAAAATCAATTTCTTTGGATCATTTGACTAAAGTATTCAATTATTTTAATGATGCAGGGAAAAGCGTTTTATCTACTATTATTGGAACTGACGTTGAAAGCAGAGTTGTTTCTGTAAAACAATCTTACTGGAAAAATGTTCGCGCTCAAATGAGCGGAATGAAAGTTGTTTTATCGAGTAAATTCAACGAAGGTTTTTCAGGTGATTTTAAAGTTTTTGTAGATAATATTTTTGGCGGAGTTTTAGCTGACCTTATGACAGGCTCAGACGGAAGTGTTCCTCCTGAAACATTAACAGAACTTCATGAAAGCGCAATAAATGAAGCAATAAATCAGATGATAGCTTCAGGTTTGACAGGAATATCAGGAGAGTTGAAGAAGATAAGTTTATCAACAGAAGTTCCGCAGGTAAAAGTTGCAGATATAAACGAACAATATGAAGATGATATATTGTCAGGCAAAGAATCTATTGTTGCTGAATACAGATTTGACATAATAAATTATAAAGATAAACCTGTATTTTTTGTATTTCCATTAGAAACAGCTGAAAATATTAATGAAAAATTTAGTGGCGGAAAACCAAAACAGGAAGAAGTAAAATCTCAGAATGCGTCTGCGGTTCAGCAATCTTCCTCCCACCATCCTGAATCAGTTTTGCAAAAAGAAAATCCTGTAACATCTCAGAAAAATATGTTTTTGTTATTAGATGTGCCTATAAGATTAAGTGTAAATCTTGGAAAAACCAAACTTCTTATGAAAGATATATTGAATTTAGGAATAGGTTCAATTATAGAACTTGACAAGGCGTTTAATGAACCGGTTGATTTAGCAGCCGGAACTAAACCGATAGCTCGAGGAGAAGTAGTTGTAGTGGATGAAAATTTCGGATTGAGAGTAACTGAACTTGTAACTCCGTTAGAACGTCTTGAATTGATTAAAAAAGATAGATAATATAATTATAAAAATGAAAAACAAGTTTTTTTGAATATAAATATAATATAATATAATATAATATAATAAAAGTTAATAATTTTAAAATTTACTCTAATGATAAAACAGAGTGGAGAAAATCCGGTTGAAATATTACATAGTAAAAACATTTTTGTTTGCAATATGTTTTATAATAATTTTTATTCCAGAATACTGTTCTGCTGATACTGAACCATTAAATTTAAATCCTCTAAATCTTGGAAATACTGCAAATTACTCAAATGATGTGAATACAGGAACATCATTGAATTTTAAAAGCGTTCCTGAAATATCGATATTAAGATTATTTTTGAAAGTTGTAGCCGTACTTATAATAATTTTAGTATTTTTTTATATAGTAAGAAAAGTGGTTTCCAAAAAAAAAATGATATACGGAGGCAGTAACCTTTTCCAAACTATAACTGAATTTCAGATTGGAACAAATAAATCATTGCATCTTGTAGAATTTTCAAATCAGATATATTTGCTGGGAGTAACAG
>JAGOBX010000288.1 GCA_017999075.1 Candidatus Babelota bacterium
TACTGATAGTGTTTACTTCTTGCGGAACTGATTCTGACAAGACGAATACTACAGAGGTAACATTCGGGGTGTTATATCCTGAAACAGGCAGCCTTGCATTTCCTGGATTGAGCAGCAAAGCTGCTATGGATCTTGCAGTTCAGGATATAAATAATTATTTTCAATCTAAAAATAAAGCTATAAGAATAAATCTTTCTTATAAAGATACTGCCGGAGATTCTGCATTAGCTCTTGTAAAAATCAAAGAATTTTACAATCAAGGTATACGTGTAATAATCGGACCTTATACAAGCGAAGAAGCTTCAGCTGTCCGTGAATACGCGAATCTTAATGATATGATATTATTAGGATGGGGAAGCACTGCTCCATCTCTTGCAATAAGCAATGATAATTTAATGAGATTTATTCCGACTGATGTTTTACAGGCTGCAGCAATAGCTCAGAAAATGTATGAAAAAGGAGTAACTGCAGTAGTCGGATTGAATAGAAATGATGTTTGGGGAAATGATTTTATAAATCAGATGAAATCTGCTCTGCCTAATTATAATATTACTTATATTGACGGTATTTCATATAATCCTTCAACAACAGATTTTTCGGCTACAGTTTCAAGTTTAAATTCAAAAATAACTACAACTCGCGATTATTATGAGTCTGATTCTATAGCTGTTATGTTAATTTCTTATGATGAAGCAGGTAAAATTTTTACTGCCGCCAATGCTTATTCTGTTCTGCAAAACACAAAATGGTTTGGCTGCGACGGTAATTATAATTTTATTGATTTTACAACTTATCCAGTTGCAGGAACTTTTGCAGTTAACCCTAAAGTATCCTTTTTAGCATCTTGTTATTTAACTGCATATAATGCAGGAGATACTCCTTCAGTATCTGCTTTTCTTCCCTCTCCGACAACGTTAAATTCAAGAATTTCTGCAATTACAGGCACTTCAACAGGAAACGATTATTATATGATAGCTTATGATATGTTATGGATAGCATCGTTGGCTTATGATCAAACGGCTTCAGGAGCAACTATAAGTTCTTTAAAACAAAATATAGTTAATGTTGCGAGTGATACTTATGTAGGAGTTAACGGACAAATAGTTTTTAATTCTTCAGGAGACAGAACAACTGGAGGTTATGGTTATTTTGGAGTTCGCCAGAACGGAGCGAATTATGAATGGTTTATGGATTCTGTTTATAAAAAATATAGTATAAATAAAGCTGCTTCTGCATCGTATGCAACTTACCAATCTACGAGTCAGGATAATTCCGATTCTATAATTTTAATTGAAGTGGGTTCCATATCAAATGTTATGACTTCAGAAGAATATACTTACTGGTGGTATTACTGGTGGTGGGATTTGATATATTTGAGCGGCAATTATGAAGAAGAAAATTATTATAATATGTATCTAAGATACAAGTTAAATATTCCTCAAAGTGTAACGCTTGATGATACAGGTAATATATATGTTACTGATGTTGGTCTTTCCCGAGTAATAAAATTTGACGGTGATGGATTTAAGTTAGCAGAATGGGGATCGTTTGGAAACGGATATGATACGAATTTGATTTATCCTGCAGGTCTTTCAACAGGCAACAATTTTTGTTATGTTTCAGACAGAGACAGTCATACAATAAAAAAATATGATTTATACGGTAATTTTATTGCAAAGTTTGGAGTTTTTGATAATAATGTTCCAACAGTAGGAAAATTTAATAAACCAGGAAAAATGTTCTATGACAGATTTGCCAATAATTTATTTGTTATAGATTCTTTTAATAACCGTTTACAGTATATGGATAACGGAGGAACCTGGCGTGCAGCTTTTGCAAACAGCAGCGAACCTGTTGGATTTGCAGCTACAAATAATAATTATTATTTATTGACACGCGGGGATTATAAGATAACCAAGTTTAACAAAACCGATACAACTGTTTCTACTTCATTTGGAAGTTATGGTCTTGGATTGGGAAAATTTTTATATCCTGTTGATTTAACGGTTTCAAATGATTCTATAATAGTTCTTGACAATTACAGTATTCACGCGTTTGATAATGCAGGTACTCCGAAATTAAGATGGAATTCATACGGGAAATTAAGAAATCCTACTTCTATTACTTCTGATACGGCGGGTTATGTATATGTAACTGATGCTGGAAAGAATTGCGTTAATATTTATAGAATATATAATTCTCAGGATATTTTAGTAAAATCTTTGAACAATGGCGCAGCGCCTGATTCATGGCCGTACAGAATTGCTGTCGATAATGTCAATAATTTAGTATATGTTGCTACCTGGTCGCATTGGCATGACATTGAGGATAATTGTATGATAAAAGAATGTGTTCTTCAACTGGATGCTAATCTTAATGTATTAAAAATATGGGGTTCAGAGTTAAATAACGATAGAGAGACCGTTAATTCTTTAGGTAATTTTTCGAGTATAGAGTCTATTATTGTTGATAAAGACGGTAATGTTTTTGTTTCAGATCAATCTAATTACAGAATCCAGAAACTTGCTGCCGGAAGCAATACATGGACTTTATTTGTAGATGGAAGCACAGATAATCTTAGAGGGCTTAAGGGTTTAGCATCAGACAGTCAGGGTAATATTTATGCGATAGATAAATATTCCAACAAAATTTTGAAATATTCTGCAGCAGGAACTTTGTTATCTGAAACATTGCTTGATTCTTTAGATGAACACGGATTTAATTATTTATCTGTTGCGAACAACGGAAATATTTATCTGCTGAATACATCTTATTGCAATATAGCTGTTTTTAACAGTAATATGCAGTTTGTTACTCAGTGGGGAGATTATGGATTTGAAAACGGAAAATTTTTGTGGCCGACAGATATTAAAACAGACGCAAATAACAATGTTTATGTAGTTGATTCTGATAATTCGAGAATATCAAAATTTGATTCTACAGGCAAATTTATAAAGAAATGGGGAACTTACGGATATGATAAACTTCAATTTTCATATCCATACGGTATAGCTGTTGACAATGATTGGATTTGGGTTGCTGACAGCGATAATGCGCGTATTCAAAAGTTTCGTCAATAAAATTTTTTGATAATTAAATAGTCCCGGGAAATAATTTGGTTTTCCGGGATTATTTAATTAACCAAAATTCCGGATTAACTGTTTTTTTGCCTTCCCGTATTTGAAAAAATAAACTTGTACCGAATAACGAACCAGTATCTCCTGCTTTTCCTATAATCTGCTGGACACCAATTTTCTGTTCATGCTTGACAAGTATTTCATTTAAATGAGCATAAAGGGTTATATAATCAGAACCATGAGAAATTATTACTGTCCAGCCGAATGAATCTATCCAGTCGGCAAAAATCACTATGCCTTCGGCTACTGAAAAAATTTCCTGGTTATCAAAACATTTAATTTCTATTCCATCGGTTTTTATTTCAAATCTGTACTTTGAGTTTGTTCCTGAAAATTTTGATAATATTTTGTTTAATTTTGTTCTTTTTAACGGCCATGGCAATTTCCCTTTTTTATTTTTGAATCCTAATTTGCTTAATTCTATCAGTTCTTTGGTTTGTTTCTGTTCGATAACCAAATTGTTGATGGTGGCTTCGATAACTTTCATTTGCCTTTGTCTGTTTTCAATTTCTAAAGTTAAATATTCTCTGTTTTTAGCTAATTTTTCGATAAATTTTTCTTTTTCATTCTTTGTTGATACAAGTTTATTTTTTATAATTTCATAATCCGCAAGAAGTTTATTTTTTTCTGTTTTATTGGTTTCAAGAGTTTCCTTATCGGTTTTTAGTTTTGCAATTAAATAAAGAATTTTTTCTATTTGCAGTCTGTCGTTTTGAGATATCATATTCAACATTTTGAATTTTAGAGAAAATTCGATAATTTTTTTTGATTCAAGAAGCGTCATCAAATTTGACAGAGAAGAATATTTTTTATGTTCTTTAAAAGTTGAACGCAATCGTTTGGAAAATTTAATTTTGCAGTTTTTCAGTTCTGATTCGTTAATTTCTATTTGATTAACGGAATTTTCAATTTTTTGGTTCAATTCAGTTATTTTTGATGTTATATCGGAAATAATAGTATTTAATTCGATTATTTTGCTGTCAATTTTAAAAAGTTCGTTGTTTAATAATTTTTCTTTATCTTTAGCAAACTCAATTTGGTTTCCAAGCTTAATAATTTCAGAAAGATTTTGTTTTTTTTGCTGGTTTTGCTGAATTTCTTTATTTTTCAGCAATAATAATTTTTCTTCAAGAGATTGATTTTGTATGTTTTCATTTTTTTTTGGTTTATCTGCGTTAAGACCTGTATTTAAATAAAAAAGACAAAATAAAGAAAAAAATATTGTTATACAGCAGTTATTCATTAATTATCATCAACCGACATATTTGTAAATCTTGATAATGCGAATAATGAACCGATTATTCCGGCGATAAATGCGGAAATAAAGATTATGCCTATTTCTTGGCCGTTTAAAAAAACAAACTCAAATTCTGAAAATATAGGAAAAGGAAATTTTTTCAGTAAAAAATTGAATCCTGAATAAAGTATAATCAAACAAAGTGTAACGGAAATTATCATTGTAATGGCAGATTCAATTATGAATGGCAACCGTATAAAAAATTTGGTTACACCTATTAATTTTTGTATTTCTATTTCAGATGATCTTGAATAAAAGGTTAGCTGAATAGTGTTGAACACAATAAATATTGAAAATAAAAACATTAATATAACAATTATATATAAAATATAATTTATGGTTTTATTTAAAGTTTGAAGATAATTTAATTTTTTTTGTCCGGAATCTATTGATTCAATTCCATTAAAAATGTTGATTTGAGAAAGGAATTTTGAAATATTGACAGCATCAATTTTTTTTAAATAAATTTCAAAATAAGCAGGTAAAGGATTATCAATTATTCCTTCAATGAGTTCCGGTATATCTTTAGAATTTTCTTTAAATTCATTAAGAGCCTGTTCTTTTGTAAAATATTTAAAACTGCTGATGTCAGAGTTTGATTTAAAAAAATCATTAAGAACGTCTAATGATTTGGATGTAATATCATCGTCTAAATAAATAATTATAGTAATATCTGTTTTTATTTGATATATGAACTTTTCGATATTTTTTGACAGTAAATAAAAAAATACTATAAAAAATATTGATATTGATATAACAAAAATA
>JAGOBX010000289.1 GCA_017999075.1 Candidatus Babelota bacterium
ACTCTTCCGTTGAAAACTGAATATATCAAGGGGAAAAATAAATAATATGACATTGACATCGAGCGAATTGAAATATATTGAAGTTCCGTTAAGGGAAATAATTGAAATAAATGAAAAACATGGAAGCGTTGAATTGGGACATATCCGTCTGGCCACAGATATTTCTGAAAACGGGAAGACATATTCTGTTAAGGGGTCTGAAATTTCTTCACCTTCGGTTCAAAAAAAATTTATTGATAAAGGAATTGAATACGTCAATATTGAAATAACGCCTAAAATAATAGAAAAAATAATTGAAAAACATCCTGAACGTTATGCAGATAAAAATCTTGATCCAAATGTTGCTGTTTTACCGGTTGAGGAAATCCAGACTAATTCATATATACGGGAAAATGTAATTGATGAACGTGGAAAAGTTATTGTAAAAAAATGGACTTTATTGAAAAAAGACCATATTAATTTGATGAAAAAATTCGGAAAAAATAAGGAATATGAAGTTTATGAAGGAGTGCACTCGCAGGAAAAAATTGAAAAAAAAATTGATAAAACTGCAAAAACGAATGTTTTGATAATAGATGATCAGGTATATGTTACAGACAGTTTGAAGATGGCTCTTGAAGATTATAATATGAATGTTCACACAATAAATGAAAATACTGATATAATAAGTAAAATCAGAAATTCTCCCCCTGATATCATACTGCTGGATATAAATATGCCTGTTATGAATGGATTTGAAATATTGGAACAATTAAAAAAATTCGGAAATTTGAAGAATATACCGGTAATAATGATTACTGCGCGGAATGTAAAAACTGATATTTTGAAAGCAATAGGATTAGGTGCTGCTGATTATATAGTCAAACCTTTTAATTATAAACATATTATAAAAAAACTTATTAAATATCTTCCTGAAAATAAAATTAATATTGATTTGAATGCTCTGAATAATTCCGAGGACTCTAATATGAAAGAAGACAATCTCACACAAAAATTAAATAATTTACTGGAGAAAATAGATTTAAAATGAAAGTTATTATTGACGCGGACGCATGTCCTGTAAAAGATATTGCAGTCAGGATTTGTAAGGAATTTGCAAAACCTGTTTATCTTGTTTTTGATTTGAGTCATGTTTTCAATGATGATTACGCGCAGTTGGTTCAGGTTGATACAGGTAAAAATTCTGTGGATATAACGATTGAATCAATGGTAGATGAAAAAGATATAGTTATAACTCAGGATTTGGAATTGGCGCAGCTTTGTCTGAATAAAAAAGCAAAAGTTATAAATCCGTTTGGCGAATTGTTTTCAGAATATTCAATACAATATTTTATTCTTGAAAAAGAACATCAGGAGAAATTAAGAAGAACAGGAAGGCGATGCAGGACGCCTAAAAAACGCAAAACCAGAAATGATGAGATTTTTAAAAAAAAATTTATAGAATTATTGAATAGCATTTAACATAAAAAATGAAGCACATATTAAAGTTTGTTTTAATATTTATTATATGCGGTTTGTTTTTTTTGGCGGCGCATTCTGTTATAGATTCGATTTTCTTTTACCGTATGTTTTATTTAGATTCCTTGCTGTTTAAATTTCCTGATATTGAAAGATATGTCAGAATAGTTGTTTTTATATTAATATTTATAACAGGGTTTGTAATTATAAAATTTATTTTAAAACTCAATTCTTTGAATTTAAAATTGAAAGAATCGATGGAAGAACTGAAATTGGTTAATCAGCATCTTACAGCTGATGAACAGCAGCTTAAAGCTTCCAATCAGCAGTTAAAAGCATATAATCAGCAGCTTATAAGTTCAGAACAGCAACTTCGCGCCGCAGAACAGCAGCAGAAAGCTATTAATCAGCAGTTGAGAACAACTGAAATTGAACTGAGAAACGAAATTGACAATCATATTATATCAAGAAAACAGCTTGAGATTAATGAACGCAGATACAGAATGATGTTTGAACAAATGACCGATGCTGTTGCTGTGTATGAAACTTTGGATTCGGGAAAAAATTTTATTTTTAAAGATTTTAATAAATCAGGAGAATTAATAGAAAAAATCGACCGCAGATTTTTAATCGGGAAAAGTGTTCTTGAAGTATTTCCGGCAGTTAAAGATTTCGGATTATTCGAAGTTTTTCAGCGAGTCTATAAAACTGGGGTTCCTGAACATTTTCCTGTTAAACTATATAAAGATTTACGATTGGCAGGGTGGCGCGATAATTATATATATAAACTTCCTACAGGTGAAATAGTTGCAATTTATTCTGATGTTACTGAAAAGAAAAATGCAGAACAATACCGCTTGCTTAACATGAAAATTCTTCAAATTCTTAACAGCGATGAGGATACATGCAAAATAATAGAATCAATTTTGAATATGATAAAAAAACAGGTGAGTCTGGATGAGGCGGAAATTATTATCAGTGAAAAAAACGATTATTTTTATTATTTGGATTCCGGATGTTTAACCGGTTTTGTAAGAACCGGAAACTGCCTGATGATGACTGCTGCTGCAAAAAAAATAGAAAATAAAAATTGTATGGCAGCAGATTGCATTTGCGGTCTTGTGTTAGCTGGAAAAATATCTGAAATACCAGGAGTATCAACTGAATACGGTTCTTTTTTTACTTCAGAATCATCAGAGATTTTTTTGAATAAAGAAAAATCAGAACAAATTTCCGGAATTAGATTCAAATATTGCAGTTCAGAATACGAATCAGTAGCGATAATTCCTTTAAAAATTGAAACGGGAATAATAGGTGTTCTTCAGTTTGTATCAAAAAACAGGAATAGATTTGATAAAGATAATATAAGTTATTTAGAAGGAATCGCTGGAAGTATTGTTATAGCTTTAAAACGTAAGTCTATACTTGATGCGTTGAAATATAATGAACAGAGATTGAAGTTTGCGTTTGAAGCTGCAAGCGAAGGGATGTGGGATTGGGATCTTATTGAAAAAAAAATTTATTTCAGTCCAAGATTTCATTCTATGCTTGGTTATGAATTTGAAGGATTCTCATATGATACTGATATTTTATTTAAATATATTCATCCTGAAGACAGAGAACGAGCCAGGTTTAATTTGAAAAAATATATCTCATCGCCATTGTCAGAAAAATTTGAACAGGTTTTCAGAATGATAACTAAAAACGGTGATTTAATATGGGTTATGTCAAGAGGGAAAATTTTTGAATGGAATAAAATGAAACCATCCAGGATGATAGGAACTTATATGGATATAACCCAGCAGATGAAAATTCATAATCAATTGATTCATTCGGAAAAATTATCTGCTGTGGGGCAGCTTGCTTCAGGAATAGCGCATGAATTTAATAATATACTTGCGATAATAAAAAGTTTTGCTCAAACTGTTATACTTAATATAGAACCGAATCCTGATTATCTTGAAATAATGAAGGAAATAGATGTTCAGGTTAAACGCGGAGCTGAAATAGTTGGGAGCATAATGGCTTTTGCAAAACCCAGAGAATTAAAAAAAGAAATATGCGATATAAAAAAAATTATTGAACATGTAATAAAAATTCAGAAAAAATCATTGGAGTTTGAAAATGTTAAAATAATAACAGAGTTTGATTATTCTTCGGAATTGTATGCAGATGTAACTCGCATTGAACAGGTTTTGGTAAACATGATATTAAATGCAAGGCATGCAATTAAAGCTAAGAAAGGCGGAGGAATTATTAAGATTTCAGTAAAAGAAATTAATGATTTTATTGAAATTTTAATTTCTGATACTGGAATTGGAATCTCTGAAGAAAATTTATTAAGTATTTTTGAGCCGTTTTATACAACCAAAGGAGCAAGAGGAAGTGAGTTTAACAATGAAACAGGAACAGGGTTAGGATTATCAATTTGTTATTCAATAATAAAAAGTCATAATGGTTCAATTTCTGTGAAATCAAAAATCAACGAAGGAGCTACATTCATCATAAGTTTGCCTGTTAAAGAACCTAAAATTTTAATGGATTCTGAAAATATTGAAAATAACGGAGAGATTTTAACAGTTACAGATAATAAGCCTGATATTTCAGAAAAATTATTGAAAATAATTATTATTGACGATGAAAATCTTATAGCAGACACTCTTTCAATGGCTATAAAAAAAATGATGACGTCTGAAATTGATTGTTTTTATAATGGAACATCAGCTATTGAAGCGTTTAGAAAAAAAAAGTATGATATTGCGTTCATAGACCTTTTATTGCCTGGTATTGACGGATATAAAATAGCAGAAGAATTCCTTAAAATTGAACCGCTGATTAAAATTATTTTTATGTCAGGTCAGGTCAGGATTGAAATTGGTGAAATTATGGGTAGATCTGAATTCGGATTTCTTCAAAAGCCGTTTGACATCAATGATGTTATGAATACTATAACATTAATCAAAAAAAAATAAAAATAAAGTTGACTATCCGGTATTTTTTATTACAATTATATACGCCGCGCTAAATGGGGAATTAGCGGTTCCCTGTAACTTGCAGCTATAGCAGGATTGAAGCTTGAACGAGGATGCTGAGCAGGTAACTGCTTGGTTGGAAAAGTAGCGTTGAAGGTTAGGTCCTTCGCGATAAAGATTATCGAATCTGGTCAGGTCCGGAAGGAAGCAGCCATAAGATAAGCCCTTTATGCGCCGGGGGAAAACCTAACCGGAGCCAACTGTTCAATTGACGTTACATGCAGGTATTCAAATTTAAGTGCGCGGTTTTTATGCCGGATTATCGTTAAAATCATAAATACGAAATTTTAAGATTAATTATACAGATTGATAATTTATGCATAAATATATAGTAATTAAAATAAAGTCAGCTTAGATTTTTGGCAAATTTTATATTAGATACATATTTTACGGATTATCATGAGTTACGTTGTAATAGCAAGAAAATATAGACCTATGTTTTTCAAAGATGTTATAGGTCAGGAACATATAACCAGGACAATATCAAATGCGATTAAATCAAATCATTTATGCCAGGCTTTCTTATTTACAGGAACGCGAGGTGTTGGAAAAACCACTACTGCGCGAATATTAGCCAAAGCTGTTAATTGCGAAAAAGGATTTAATCCTGAACCATGCAATGATTGTAATTCTTGTAAATCAATAACAGACGGACAATATGTGGATGTTCTTGAAATAGACGGAGCATCAAACAACAG
>JAGOBX010000290.1 GCA_017999075.1 Candidatus Babelota bacterium
GAAAATAATTATTGTTATGGTCGGGTTGCTGATTTGGAAATAGAGCCATTTGAATTTAAGCACAATGAAACAGGCTATAAGCGAATATTAAATAATATAATTCAATTGCAAAAAGCGAGCTGTATAGATAAGGTTATAATTGGATGTGAGTCAACTGGAGTATACGGCGAACCATTTGTTCATTATTTTCAGTTAAAAGGATTTGAGGTTGTTCTGGTGAATCCGATGCATACAAAACGCGTAAAAGAAATGAATGATAATTCTCCGAATAAAACGGATAAAAAAGATCCCAAGGTAATAGCTGATATAATTGAATTAGGAAATATTCTTAAAGTGGTTGTACCGGAAGGCTCAGCGGCGGATCTAAGGCGATTAACAGAACTGCGCGAAACATATATTCAATATCGAACAAGTTTATATAATCAGATACACTCAAAAGTATTTCTTGTATTTCCAGAATATTTTGAAGTGTTAAAAGATATTAAAACTAAATGTTCACATTATGTTTTATATAAATATACATTGCCCCAACATTTAAGAAAACTTTCATCAAAAAAACTTGGAATGAATTTACAGAAAATAAGTCGGGGTCGTAAAAATGAATCAACGGCTAAAATGCTGATTGAAAAGGCCGGAAGCAGCGTGGGGATAAGCGCCGGCTCAGAAATAATCGCAATGGATATCCGACAAAAACTTGATATGATTACGAATATAAATATAAAAATTATGGATATAGAAAAACTGATGGAAAAAACAGTCGAGCGTATAGATTACAGTAAAAATATATTATCTATTCGCGGAATCAAAACAGTATTGGTGGCTGGTATTATCGGTGAATTAGGAGATATAAAAAAATTTAAAACAACATCAGAAATCGAAAAATTTGCGGGACTTGATTTGTTTGAAATAAGTTCCGGAAAACAAAAAGGAAATTGCCATATATCAAAACGAGGGCGTAGTCATTTGCGTAAAATTCTGTATCAATGCGCTTTGAATGTAATCAGAAAAGGCGGTATAATGCACGAAGTATATAATAATTATTTAGACCGCAATAAACCGAAAATGAAAGCAATTGTAGCAATTATGCGTAAATTATTAAGATTGATATTTGCATTAGTAAGAGATAATAAAAGTTATCTTGATAATTATACAGATGCAGAAATAGCTGCATAAAAAGATATTTGAAAAAAAATTCCGCGTAGGCAGAAAGATTATCGTTTGCGTTATTGAGGCGGCTAACGCCGACCTTCGCGCGGAGCTTTCAATAACTTTCTGCTTGCGCTTTAGTTTCAATAAAGCAAGGTTAAAGCGTGTAAGCGACTTTCGAATTACCAGTGTTAAACAGAGCGCATTTTCGCGGAAATTAAATTAATAAATTCGGGTTTTAAATTGGGGCTCTGCCCTAAACCCCGAACAGTTTTACATTTATTTTTCCTTTTAAGGGGGATCCGTTGTTGTGTGTTTAACGTCTCCCATCCTTATCCTAAAGGAAAAAGCCGAACTGTTAAAACGGCTAAAAAGGAAAGGATAAGAGACAATTTAATTTTATTAAATTATTGAGGTTATGTCAATTAGAAAAAAATATTAAAAATTACTTGACTGGAATAAACCAGTTCGCAGAGTTGCGCAGAGAATATTAGTTTATCTGTTTAATCTGTTTATATCCGCGTTAAAAATTTTTTTATATTTTTTGCAACTGTTTCCTGATTTAAGCGTATCATTAAATATAAATAACAATGATTTAAAAAGAATCGGTGATTTTGATTTAGATATAAAAGTCGGGTATAGAGGGCATTTTAAATAATTTTGGAGACGCTTATGAATAATAAAAAAACCGTGGAAGCTAAAAATGCTTTTTTTATAAAATTAGGCGCTGGAGAAATGTGGGCAGAAGATTGTATAAAAAATAATACTATTCGATTAGGTTTTGGAAATCCTTATCATAAAAATTGTTTAAAAAAAGATTGGAAAAAAATAACAAACTTTTACATTAATAAAATAAAGAAAAAAAAGACAAAAGCTTCTGAAGTTACTAATCAAATTCGAAATTTTTATGAAAGCGGCAATGATACTATCTGGATAACTTTTCATAATAGAAAAATGTATTGGTGCTTTGCTGATGAAGAAGTAATTGAATTAAAAGACAAAACTCGTATAAGAAAAACTAAAGGTTTATGGAGTGATTCTGATATTGATAAAAACAAATTAACTGTTGATAAAATTAGCAGTAAACTTACACAAGTTCAAGGTTTCATTGGCGCAATATGCTCTATTCGCGAATTTGAATATCTATTAAATAAAATAAATAATAAAAAATCAGAAGATTTATTATTAGTCGAGAATGTATATAATAGTCTTCAAGATTCTTTAAAACCTTTAATAAAAAATTTAACTTGGGAAGATTTTGAATTATTAACTGATTTAATTTTTAGTTATTCCGGATGGAAAAGAGTTGATGTTTTAGGCAAATATCAAAAAGCAATTGATTTAGATTTAATGTCGCCGGTTACAGGAAAAAGAGGTTTTTTACAAGTTAAATCTTATTCTGACTTAAACACTTTTTTTGATTATTTAGAACGATTTAAAAATATGTTATTGTATGATGAGATGTTTTATGTAGTACATTCAAAAAGTAAAGATTTAGAAAATTATAAAGGTGACGATTCTTCAAAAATTATTGATATTGATAAATTAGCTAAATTAGTTATTGATGCTGGATTAGTAGAATGGTTGATAGAAAAAACATATTAGTATCTTATCAATAAATTTATTGCATTTACGGCAAGAATATTTTTTTATTTTTCTGCAACCCTTTTCTGATTTCAGCGTATAATTGAATATAAAACAAAACAGGCGGTTCCATAATGTGTATTGATTATAAACGGCTTAAATATCATAAAACTATTGATTATTTAAGCGAAAATATAAAAATTATAATTTCAATTCAGCAACAAGTCAAACTGAACATTACTGTTATTTAATGCATATTTTAAAAGAACATTATCATATTAATGACAATGATTTAAAAAGAATCGGTGATATTGATTTAGATATAAAAGTCAGGTATCAATGGAGTTTTAAAAATGAGTTATAATGAAGAGTATAAATTCAAAAATAAAAAATAAAAAAAGAGGAATGAAAAATGTTATTTGAAGTCAATACAATTGAAAAAAATATTAGTCCTATTATGTCCAATTGGTATTTTACAGAATCAGAATTAGAAAAATATCTATTACCTGATAATAGTGAAATTCCTATTCTAAACGAAAAAATAATTCGATATAAATATTGGTTGAAGATTTAACTAAAGCATTAAGATGTTATTGCATTTCACATAAATATTAAAAAATGCTTGTTTTATTTAGAAGCTTTTACTAAAATATTTAAATAAGTAATATAAAAATTCTTTAATTTAAACAATTATAAAAAGAAATTAAAATAATTGGGGGCGAAAATGTCCAAAGATTTACTGAATTTTTTTAACGGAAATAATAGAGGTCTTTTAAAATATTACTTGGATTGTAAACTTCCTGATAATTTAAATATTGCTTGGTATCCTTCTGCTGGCAAAGATTTTAGAGCATTGTTATATTTAACCCAAAAATATGCTGAACTTAATCCAGCTTCAAGTAATGAAAATTTTTTTCCGAATTTTTATTTATTTACAGATTATGACAATTATTTTTTCTCTTCGATTTATGAAAATTCAACAATTCATTCAGATAAAAATACAGAAATTATTCTAAATAATTATGAAGAATTACCTAATCTTGAATTGCCGCTTGATAAAGAAATTGTAAATTGTTACGAAGGTTCAGAGATGACCGGCAGACTATTTTTTTTGGAAATACAGGTAAAATCAAAAAAAATAGGCGATTTTATATGCCCTGTGATTTATGCATTTGTTGAGAATGAATCGTTTTGCTCTAAAATTTTACTTTCGCAAAAAACATCTTTGTCGCATATTATTCATATTCGATATGGAGCGCCAAGCGGCGGCGGTAAAGCATCCGGCATTTGGTTATTGAATGTTTTAAAAAAATTAAATTGTAAAGTATTCATAAGTGATGGCAGTTTTAATTTATCTGATGGCGATATTGCCGCATATACATTATATCCGAATCTTAAAGGCGAACCACCGGTAATGGAAACAATCAGAAAAATTAATAGCGAAAGTTGGTCTGGTCATGGTAATGTTAGTTGGAATATTATAAAAAATTAGGAGGAGAATTATGAAATTTTCAGACGACCCAAATGTAAGATTGAAAGAATTAAACAAATTGACCGAAAAAGAAAAACAGGAAATTTTAAAATTTATTTCAAAAGGTGTTCCGATTGAACCTTGGCCTTTTGGGATGCCCTGTTCTGCAATGCCGTATGTTATTGCTTTAGGAGTTTCGCCCGGAGCAAAACCGCGTCCTGAAGATATAAATATTAAGACTCATCGCGCAAGAGGATGTTTACCAACTATAAACAAACCCGCAGATTTTTATTATAAAGACCCAAAACATTACTGGCCAAAAGTGAAAAAAATATGTTCTTTTTTGGTAAATAGAAAATTAAAAACTCAATCAGAAGAAAATGCTCTTAAATTATCCGCGCATCTAAATTTAGGAACTGGTCAATCTGGTAAAGCCGGTAAAAAAGCCATTGAATCCGATATACTTAAATGGGTTTCAAAATTAATATATTCAAAATTTAAAGCTAAAATTGTAGTCGGATTTGGATTAACAGGTTTGATGAAGAATCCTGAAATCAACGAACTTTGGCAGAATTCTGAAGGAATACAAATAGATTGGAAAAAGCCTGATTATTCACGCATTATTAAATTAAATAATAAAAATTATTATTTTAGATTATGGCTTACAGAAAGAGAAGATAAAGAAAAAATTGCTATATTACTATGGCCTAATCATCCATCAAGAATTCCGTTTAGCGGAAATGCTGACAATAATAAGAATTTAGATAGAGCTCTTAAAGAAGCAGATTTATTTTTGACTGAGCATGGTTTTTAATCCAAAATCTTCTTTATTAAGAAAATAAATTAATCAATGCAGCGCAGATGTTTGTAAAAATAATTTACATAATACTGCGCTGCTTTATTAAATAACAAAAATTGAAAATTTCTTGCCAATAAGTTTTATATTTTAATATCTTATAAAAGATATTAAAAAATATAACTT
>JAGOBX010000291.1 GCA_017999075.1 Candidatus Babelota bacterium
CACTTGAAAACGGAAAAAGCCTTGAGGAAACTGTTTTATTTTCAAAACAATCAGGAGGGTCAAGTTCAAATGTTGCTGTTGGACTTGCCCGTCTTGACATACCTGCAGCTTTTACCGGAATAATAGGTGATGATTATTTCGGTAATTTTTTGGAACGCAAACTTTCAGACAGCGGAATTGATTGTTCACTTTTAAAAAAAACTTCTAAATTCAACACTCCTATTGTATTTGTCGGACTGGATAAAAAAGGAAATAATGATTTTTGTTTTTATAGAGATTTTAATCTTAATAAAGAATATAAAATCACAAAGCAAGACAGTCATTTTATAAAAAAAATAAAAATTATGCATTTCAGTTCGGTAGTTCTCCGGGAAATAAATTTTAAATTTCAAATTGCCAAACTTATTGACTATATAAAATTTAAAAACAGGGGACTCATCCATTTTGACGCAAATATAAGATTCGGGCTGTGGAATAATCATAATATTTTAAAAAATGTCATAATTCAATTTTGCAAATTGTCTGATATAATAAAATTTTCTGAAGAAGAACTTTTTTTTGTTTCCAACATTAAAAATATAGAAAAATCATTAAAAACAATTAAACTTTTTAAAGATAAACTTGTAATTGTGACTGCAGGAGAAAATGGGAGTTATACTTTGTTAAACAATGAGCTGATACATATTCCTTCTTTTAAAATAAATGCAGTCGATACTACAGGAGCAGGAGATGCTTTTGTCAGCGCATTTTTATCGAGATTGTATAAAAATAAAATAGACAGTTTTGAAATTCTGAAGAATATGATTAATAAACAAACCATTGAAGAATGGCTTACTTTTTCAAATGCTGCTGGTTCATTGAACTGCGGACAGAGAGGAGCCACTTCCGGTATGACTTCAGAAAAAAATATTATTGATTTTATAAAGGAACAAATTTCGAATGAAAAAAATAAAAGTTGCCGGTGAAACATTAGAAAAGTGTTTGAAACAAATTTCTGAACAGATTCATAAACCTGTATCTGAAATTAATGATTATAAAATCATTCAAACCGGGGAAAAAGGATTTTTAGGGTTTTTCAAAAAACCATTTGAGATTGAATATGTTGACGGTTCTGCGGTTTCGTCTGCAGATGATTTCAGAATTAATGAAGCTCTGAAAGTTGCGCAGGAGTTTGACGGATTTTTTACGATTGATTATCAGGATAGTTCTGCGTATCTTACTGTTTATCCTCCTGGCGGTTCAGGAAAATCTGTTGATTTAAAGGAAATTATCAGTAGATTGGAATTATTAAAAGTTCATAATATAGACGAAAAAAATATAAAAGAAGCATTAACGGATAAAATAAAGACTGCTGTTAAAGTAGCTGATTGGCCTGATGGCGAATCATATAATTCTTATTTTAAAATTGAAACAAAAATTGATAAAATGGCAGCATACTGCACGATTTTTCCTCCTAAAAAAGGGGGGAAACATCTTTCAGCAGATGATATTATGAATGGTTTGAAAAATAATAATATAGTTAAAGATATCTTTATTGAAAATATAAAAACAGCTATTAATAATTGCGAATATCATAAAAAATTTGTTGCTGCTGCAGGACGGGAACCTGTTAACGGCAGCGATGCATTTATGAAATATTTTTTTAATGTAAATAAAGAGGTAGATTTAAAAATTAAACATGATGGGAGCGTTGATTTCAGGGAATTAAATATAATTCAGACTATAAAAAAAGATGCAGTGATTTGCGAAAAAATAAATCATAGCGATGGAATCGACGGTTATGATGTTTTCGGAAAAGTTATTAAAGCTAAACCAGGAAATGATTTGATAATTAAAAACGGCAGGAATACTTATCTTGACGCTGAAAAACAAAAAGTTTTTGCAGCAAAAGACGGCGAACCCACTTTAAATGATGCAGGAGAAGTTAGTGTTAACGAAATTTTATCAATTGAAGGAGATGTTAATTATTCTACAGGTAATATTAATTTTTTGGGAAGCGTTATAATTGAAGGAAGAATAGAAGATAATTTTACAGTAAAAGCTGCAGGAGATATCATTGTCAAAGGGAATATTGGAAAATCTGTTGTTGATGCAGGATCAAATATAATTGTTGACGGAGGAATAATCGGAAAAAACGAGGCAGTTATAAAATCCGGAAAAAATGTTTATGCTAAATTTATAGAAAGTTCTAATGTATTTGCCAAACAGGATATTGTATGCAGAAAAATGATTATGCATTCAAATATTTCTGCCGGCGTTTCTGTGAGAGTGTCTGGCGACCGCGGAGCTTTGATGGGAGGAATTACGCGTGCTGGAGAATCAGTTGTAGTAAACGAGCTTGGCGCTGTAGGAGCAGCTGTTACAACAGTGGAAGTAGGCATTAAACCTGAAATAATTATGCAGTTGAGCGAACTTGAAAATAAAAAGATTGATATGACTAAAAAACTTGATAAAATAAAACTCGGTATTCAAACGCTTGAAAAAAGAAATGAAGAACGTGAATTGGACGGAACAGAAAAAGTTCAGGCGCTTCAACTGAATTCTATGGCAAAATCAGTTTCGGAACAGATTGATTCTGTAAAATTTGAGATAATTCAGATAAAACGTAATAGTGAAATTAATCCCCGTTCAAAGATTCAGGTGTATGATAAATTATTCGCTAATGTGCATGTTTTATTCGGTAATATCCAGCGTAATTTCAGCAAAGAAGAAATTCATGTGAGGCTTGGAGTAATGGACGGGAAAATAGTTATATTACCTTATGATTAGATTAACTCTAATTATCACGTCAAAATAAAAAATATGGAAAACCGGATTAAAAATGCTTGTTTTTTGAAAAATTATTCGGATTTAAATTATGACTAAAAATCGTATATATATCCTGATTTTAATTTTGTCAGCGGCATTTTTTTTGAGGTATTATGACATTTATAAAGATCCTTTTTATTTTAGCTCCGGTGATAAAGATGCTTTTGTTGATTCTGGAATTTATACTTTTAATGCCAAACATCAAATTACAGCAGGAACTTTTTTTTTTGAAGAATATAACTATCATTTAGTGTTTCCTTTGAACACCGCGTTTACATTTTTATATTTCAAGATTGCAGGGATAAATTATTTTTCACTGATAAAATTTTTTTGCATACTCGGATTGTGTTATGTTTTTTTGTTTTACCTGATTTTTAAAAATGAAGAAAATTGTTTTCTGTATTTGATATTTTCGTCTTTTACATTTGTAACTATTTCACTTAACAGGACAGGGTTAACGGAAAATTATCTGTTGTTCTGGATACTTCTGGTTTTATGGTGTTTTATTAATGAATCGAAAATTCGGCAATTTTTGTGTGGATTTTTTATTATAATAGGATTATATATAAAAACCAATTTTCTTCCGGTTACAGCAGCAATAATAGTTATTTGTTTTTTGAGAAGAAGTAAAACTGACTACTTGAAATTTTTTATTTCCGGAATATTTACTGCAATATTGTGTTCTGCCATATATTTTTTTTTAACATATGATTCGTATTTGTTATTAAAAGAATCAATAATAATAAGACATATATTCACGGACCATTCAGGACGCTCTTCATTTTTTGATTTATTTAACATTCACACTTTTTTGGGTTCTAATTTTTTTGTAAGGTGTTTTATAATTTATGGACTATTTCTTGCCGGGATGTATAAAATAATTCTGAATAAAAATAAGAATTCTAAAATTGATATGCTGATTATTCCTATTTTTATTTTTACGGTTTTTATAATAGATTATTCTTCGTCGTATTCGCCGGGAAGATACAGATTGTTGTTGATACCGTTTTTTATCATAGGTTCGGCAGCATATTTTAAAATTAAAGAAATCAAACAATCGGCAATCCTTTCAATTTTATTGAATTATCTGTTTTTTTATCCTTTTTTTTGGTGGATAATTCTGAAAAAAATCCGTTTTCATTCAAACTTAGTTATATTTTTTTGTGTTGTAATTTGCTCAGTATTGTTTTATTTTATTCAAAAAAAAATTCGATGGCATATTAATATTAAAACAGCACTAATTATTTTTTTGATTATTGAATTGTCTCAATATTATTATATTTTTTCGAATACAGGATATGATTTATTAGATTCCACAAAAAAAATTAATAAAATTATTGCGCCAGGCAAAACTGTTTCAGGCTGGTGGGCTCCGCAAATATGTTTTAATAGAACAGATATTAAAGTAATACCTGGAAATTTATATCCTGAATATTTTGAAAAATATCATCCTGATTATTTGATAACTGCAAATGCGCAATATAATAAGAATTATACACTTGTTATGTCATGTAAGTTATCCAGGCCGAATATTATTATTAATACTTATAAAAAATACTGACGTCAACTTCATTAGAATATTGAAAAATTTTAAATTATGGGAGTGTTTCCATACTCCCTAAAAAAAATATTTTTTCTCGCTAATCATCATCGCGAATAAAAATAAAAAAATTAATAAAGAAAAATTAAAAAAAACGACGCTTAAAATTATTTTTAGGAAACGGTTGGCAATGGACGAGATCCCGTACCGTTAGAAGTAGTCAATTTAAGAAAATGACAGAAAAAATTATTATCATTATATTATTGGCATTTAGTTTGTATATGATTATTTTTCTAAATAAATATGTAAATGATTTGTGCAATCATAATGATTTTTTTAATAAAAACAGTCAATACAATAACATGTTTGTAACGAAAAGTGGAAATTTCAGTTTGTTTTAAAAAAAAATAAGATGTTTTTTGGATAATAATAAATTTTATTACAAAATACATTTGACATAAAACCAATCACAAATTATTATTATAAAAGGTAATTTGATTAATTAAGCTTCCACAAAAAAGTTTGGTTTATCTTATGACTGCTGTTGGGACTGACTCTAATAAGTAGCTTTTGTGTCATTCTGAGCAAAGTCGAAAAATTTTAAATTTATGATAAAAATAGATTTCTTTACTTGCATTGCTCGAACGAAATGACATAATTATAAATTATTAGTCGGCCCAGTGTTTGTCAAGATTTTTGTAAAATGAATAAGACTGACAAAGAAAAAACGTTTGAAGAATAGAAAAGAAATGATAAAATGTAATAAAAATAAGGAGCATTTTGCTTTTTGGTTAAAACGGCGGAAATGACTGGTGCAAAAATCGTGCT
>JAGOBX010000292.1 GCA_017999075.1 Candidatus Babelota bacterium
TCAATAGAATATCCGATTTATTATTATTTGATTCTGATAAAAAATTTTTGTTTATCATATAATTTTGCAAAATCGTATTGACAGAATTTTTATAAAAACTAACATCTACAATTTATTTACTGAATTTAATATTCATAATACTGTAGAACATAAAATCATATTACCCATATATCAGCGTCTTTAAAACTTGGAATTGATTCTGTAACTAATGGCTTAATATGTTTGATTATATAATTACGTATTTCATTTGAATCGGACAAAAGTTTTATATCATTGAAAAATGTTTTTGCCTGCTCAAATGTTATATTGGATAAAATTACTTTTGTATCTGGTATTGCATTTGATGTCATACTGAAGTTTTTTAACCCCATTCCAAGCAACAATATTGCAGTTATCGGTATTTCTGCCATATCTCCGCAAACAGTTACAGGTTTTCCTGAGTTATTGCATATTGATATTGTTTTGTGAATGAGTTCTAAAACAGCAGGGTGCATTCTTTGAAATAAATGATTTACTTTGTCGTTAGTTCTGTCTACTGCAAGCGTATATTGAATTAAATCGTTTGTTCCGATTGAAATAAAATCCGCATGTTTTAATAATTTTTCAAGAATGATTACAGCTCCGGGTATTTCTACCATAATTCCTACTTTAATATTTTTATCATATTCAATTCCTTCTTCGTCAAGCTCATATTTAATTTCTTTTATTAATTCTTTAGTTTTAAGAATTTCGGAAACAAAAGCAACCATTGGAATCAATATTTCTGTTTTTCCGTATGCGGAAGCTCTTAATATTGCCCGAAGTTGAGTTTTGAACATAGCTCTGTTTTCAAGGCAGTACCGTATTGCGCGTAATCCTAAAAATGGATTTGATTCAGGTATTGAATTTGTGGATAATATTATTTTATCTCCGCCAATATCGAAAGTTCGTATAACTACTGTTTGATTTTCAGGTATTTTTTTGACAATATCCCGATAAATTATGAATTGTTCATTTTCTGAAGGTAATCTGACTTTATCCAAAAAAATAAATTCTGTTCTGAATAATCCTATGCCTTCTGCTCCGAATTTAATTACATCGTCTATTTCTTCCGGTATTTCAATGTTTGAAAAAAAGTTAAGCCGTATATTATCTTTTGTAAAGCATTCTTTAAGGGATTCTTCAAGAATTTTTTTTTCTGATTCGAAAAATAAATCGCGTTTGACTATGTATGAACTTATAGTTTCGTCTTCAGGCTGTTGGATTATATTGCCTGAAACTGCATCAAGGATTATAATTTCACCGTCAATAACTTTAGAAAAAAAATCTGAAGCTTCTATTAAACATGGAACTTTTAAAGCGCGCGCCAATATTGAAGTATGTGAAGTCCTGCCGCCTCTTTCAGTTATAAGTCCTTTGATATTTTTATGAGCAAAATGTAAGGTGTCTGACGGAAGAAGTTCTTCTGCAACCAATATAATATCGGATTTATCATTTTCAAATTCAACATCATCAAAACTGTCGCTTAGATTCTGAAGAACCCTCCTTCCAACGTCGTAAATATCGGAAGCTCGCTGCCGCGAAATTTCATTTTCCAAATTTTTAAAGTTTTCATTTATTATCTGCAATGCATCATCAAGTATATATTCGCAGTTTATTTGTTCGTTTTTGATTCGTTTTATTATTTCGTCGATAAAAAATCTATCCTGCAGCATAAGAAGATGCGCTTCGAAAATTTTAGAATAGTTTTCCCCGATTTGTTCGTTTATCTGATTTTTTATTTCATTTATCTGATTAAGACTTTTAGTTACTGCTTTATCAAATCTTATTATTTCATCATTTATATCTTCAGGGAGAATATTATATTGTTTTATTTTTAATTCTTTTCTACGGTATTTTTTTACAAATCCAATTGATATTCCGAAACAAACAGGCTTTGCCTTATATATTTTTTCCAATTTTATTCCTCGTTGAATTTGTTTTCAAATATTTCTTCTATACTTTTTAGCGCTGCTTCAGCATCGGGACCTTTTACTTTAACAGTTAATTTTGAACCATATGGCGCTGCAAGAGTCATTATTCCGAGTATACTTTTCCCATTTACCTGTAATCCTTCTTTTTCGAAAAATATTTCTGATAAAAATTTACTGCATGCTTGAACTAGTAAAGAAGCCGGTCTCGCATGCATACCCATTTTGTTTTTTATTTCAAATGTTTTTTCTAATTCAATTATTTCATTTCTTGTCATTTTTTTTAGTGTCCTCCTGAATCATTTTATGCGGATATAATGTTTCTATTTATAATTTTTATATATCATATTATTTTTAATGCTTATCTCTGTGATCAAGAATTGTTACTATATCCGGTTTGTTTATATTTTGTATAAATTCATTAAGCAATGAAGCTGTCATTACAGATCTGTGTTGACGTCCGGTGCATCCTATAGCTATTGTAAGATAGGTTTTTCCTTCTTTGAGATAATTCGGCAGCAGAAAAGATATAAAATCAAAAAATTTATTCAAAAATTCTTTTGTGATATTCCAATTAAAAATATAATCTCTTACTTTTTGATCGTCTCCGTTTAATTCTGCCAGTTCGTCGACATAATAAGGATTTGGTAAAAAACGGACATCTATAAGTAAATCTACATTATGCGGTATTCCGTTTTTGAATCCGAATGATACTATATTGACAGTCATTTTTTTTGAGTTTGAACCTGAAACAAATTTGTTCCATAATAATTCTTTTAAATTTTTTCCGCTGAATTCCGAAGTGTTTAAAACAAGCGTTGCAAGCCCTTTTATTTCCTGAAGAAGTTTTCTCTCTTTTTTTATTCCGTCTAATACATTTTTTTTTGATAGAGGATGAGGCCGTCTTGTTTCGTTGAACCTGCGCATCAATGTATCGTTGTCTGAGTCTAAAAAAAGTATTTCATAATTTATTGCAAGATTGTCGAGCTGCAATAAAGTTTTAACTATATTTTTTGTAAAATTCTTGTCGCGGACATCTACTACGCATGCTGCATTTTTAATTTCCCCTGTGGAAACCTTTAAAATTTCACCGAATTTTGGCAATAATTCTGTAGGAATATTATCAACACAGAAATATCCGCCGTCTTCAAGACATTTTACAGCAAAACTTTTTCCTGCTCCAGACATTCCGGTTATAATCAATAATTTATAATGTTTTTTTCTCACTAATTTTCTTTTCCTTGAATCCAGTTTATCAGTCTTTTATTAAATTCTTTTACAGAATAAAATCCCATTTTTTTAGATCTGTAATTCATTGCAGCAACTTCTAAAATTGATGCTAAATTTCTTCCAACTCTTACAGGAATGCATAAAGTCGGTATATCTGTCCCGAGTATATTTTTTGTGCTTTCAATTAATCCGAGCCTGTCATATTCTTTGTTTTTATCCCAATCTTCTATTTCTATAACAAGATCAAGTTTCACACTGTCTTTAATAACTCCTACTCCATATAATGTTTTTATATTTATTATTCCTATTCCTCTTATTTCCAGATGATACTTTATAACTTCAGAACCCTGACCTATCAGTTCATTGTTACGGTTTTTATAAAATTCTACTACATCGTCAGCTATAAATATGTGATTGCGTTTTACAAGCTCTAAAGCGCATTCGCTCTTGCCGATACCGCTCCTGCCTATTATTAAAATACCTACGCCGCACACCTCGACAAGTTCGCCATGAAAAACTATACGCGGATTCATTTTTACTTCTAATACTGGAATTATTTTTCTGGTTATATCAGATGCTTTAAACGGGGTGCGAAGAAGAGGTGTTCTGGTTTCTCTGCATTTTGTTACGAAATATTCTGGAGGAACGATGTTACGGGTTAGTATTACTGCTGTGTTTTCATATCCGAAAAAATCATCTATAGCCTGATTTTTTTGAGATTCGGATAGGTTTTTAAGATATTCTATTTCTGTCATTCCGAATACTTGTATTCTGTGTTCAGTGAAATATTTATACCATCCTGCCAATGCTAATCCCGGCCTGTTTATATCTACTGATTCTATTACATTTCTTAATCCTTCCTTTCCTTCTATGACAGATAATTCTAAGCTTTTTTCATTGATTAATTCTTCAAGCAATACCTTTGATTTTTTGATTATATCGCTCATAAAAACTTTTTATCCTCATTTTTAACCATCTCATAAAATTTTTTCGATGACCCTGCAGTAGTTAATGAAGTTCTTATATAATCAAGTTTTACTATTCTTGATATACGAGCAAGCATATTTATATGATCATTTGGTTTGTCTTCCGGAGAAATCAGTAAAAAGATAAGTTTAACCGGCTCATCATCAAGAGAATCATAATCGTCTATTCCTTTTTTGTGTCTTCCGACCGCAAGAATCATATTGTCAATATTTTTTGATTTACAATGCGGTAACCCGATACCTTTTCCTATGCCTGTGCTCATCATTTCTTCGCGTTTTATTATTTCATTTTTCAAATCATCGATGTTTTCTATAACACCATTTTTTTTTAGCAGATTTAGTAATTCGATTATTACTTCAGATTTGGTGTCGGATTTTAAATTCAATTCGATATTTTCCTTTTGTAAAATATCAATTATATTCATAATTTCTTTTCTCCCTCAATAAAAATATTTTATACACATTTTTTAAAGTAAACATAGAATTTACATACGTCTTTTATATTTTTTTTAACATATGTAATTCTATGTTTAACTAAATATTAATAATAAATAAAATTTGATGACAAAAAATTTTATTACATTTCGATTAATCCGTATTTACCGTCATTTCTCCTGTATAGAACGCTGACTCTATTTGTATTTATATCGTTAAAAGCATAAAAAGTTAAATGGTTTTCTTTTAAAATCAATATTGCTTCTTCAACTGAAATAGGCTTTAAAAGTTCATTGGTTTTTACAATTATCTGAACATCTCCAACTTTTATAATGTTCTTTTTTAACGGCTTTGATTCAACTGCAAGCACATCGTCCATAGTTAATATTTCTTTATCTTTTTTTACAGTTTTTTTCTTTTTATTTTTTTCACGTTCTTTTTTTAAAGCTGCTTCTAATTTTTCAACAACTTCTGTTAAAGCATCAAGCATTCTGTCTTTTGATTCTTTTGTTGTTATATGAATGTTTTTCTCCATTAAAGATATTTTTACTATGTTATTATCTTTTTT
>JAGOBX010000293.1 GCA_017999075.1 Candidatus Babelota bacterium
TTCGTCTATTTCATTCTCAGCACATATATTTAATGAAAAAATCTGTATAAAAATAATTATCATAAAAATTATCTGTCTCATATTTTCACCATATTATTTACTCATATTTTCAAGATAAGCTTTTGTAAAAACAGAATCCTCAATTTTTTTTGTAGAAAACTCAGTCAGGTCGACAATTGTTTTATTACCTTTTTCAAATTCGTCAATGTACATCATTTTATTAGGCACATATTTTCCGTCCACTGTAGAATACTTCAAATAATATACTGTTTGCATCAAAGTTCCTGACAATGAAAATGCCTGTTCTTTCAACGGCAAAAAATTATCTTTTTGAACCCAATATATTTTTTTAGGATAATCGACATCATTAACTTTAGCGATTAATTCGTATTTATAAACAGGAATTTTCCCAATGATTTCTTCAGATAATATATCATTTCCTGTTTTATCAGTCGCCGGTTTGTACAATTCAGATAATTTACGTTTTTCAAAATCATCGCCTTTAGCATCAGTCCCTGCAATATTTTCATCGCGGTTAATATGCTGAAAAGTTCTCGTATTTCTTCTATACATCCAAAAATTATCGCCTGTTTTCAAATAACCGTTACCTCGATCAGATTCAGGAGCTTCCATAATTATTAAAAAAGCATCGTCTCTGTCTCTCCTGAAATAAACCATTTCAATTTTTTTAACACCCTGTTTAATTTTCTGCTGGGTTACAATGACTTTAGCTTTAGCATCGCTCGTCAATGTTGTTTGACGTTCAAGTTCTTTCATTAAACTTTCAGCCGTAATTTTAACAGTAACGCCGGCAGCCCCAAAAATAAACGATTTTAATATTAAAATATTTAAAATTAACATAATTAATATTTTAGACATAACCTAATCTCTCCACATATATTTTTAAAATATTTTTTATAATTTAAATGTATCTCAACGCTTCCGATGGTTTTAAATTCGCCGCACGTTTAGCAGGGAAAAAAGCAGTAGCCAAAGCTATACATAAAATCAAAATCAAACTAATTAGTATAGAAAAAAAATCAGGAACAAAATGAAGCCGGTTATTCACTAATAAAATCGATATTATACTTTCAGTACTTTCAAATTTTATGTAACTAATAAAATGCATTAAAATAAATGCCAGAAGAATTCCTGAAGCACAAGATATCAGAGTTAAAAAAAACGTTTCCAGTAAAAAACAATTTCTCACATCATTTTTCTGCATTCCAATTGATCTGACAGTTCCGATTTCTCTGGTACGCTCTTTTATGGTCATCCGTAAAGTATTTACAACTCCTATTAAAATAATAAAAAATAAAATAAGTACTGCTATTACAGTAATTATATTCAATGCACTTTCAAGTTTTAACACAGCACTCGCACTTTCATACATGGTCCTCACATCAAGTTTAGCGATTTTAGTCTTATACTGTTTCATATCACGCATTTTTTTTTGAAGTTCTTCAGTAGTGCCGGTTCTTTCAAGCAATTGCCATTCCCCTGACATTGCAGGAAAAATATTTTTCAGCATACCAATAATCTTTTTATTATCAGAATCATTTGCATTTTCAGGTAAATTTGAATAATATACAGGAAAAAATGTTTTTTCGCCTATTAAAACTATATTTTCAGGTATATTTATTTTTTTTTCGTCAACTATTGTTTTAACATAAAATTCAGCTGAAGTTATATTGCTGTCAAATTTATGGTTATACAAAACACTAATCTTATCATTAAGATTAATATTGCATTTTTCAGATAATTTGCGAGTTATAATTATTCCTCCATCTTTAACTGCTGATAAAATTTCAGTATCATATATTTCCAATTTTTTTGATATTAGAGCAATCGAAGTATCATCTTTATTAAGAGAAAATGCAATAATATCAGCTGAATTTTTACCTGATTCTATATTGCCTTGAATAAACGCTTTTTCAGGAATTAAAGCATTATGAAGCTTGTCTGCCTGTTCTATTGATTTTAAAGGATTATTCAAATTAATAAGCAAAGCTCCTGTTTCATAAGGCCTATACCCCATAATTTTTTTCATATCTTCCATATTCAGATACAAAGCGCTTTCCATAAAAATATTTTCAAGCTTAACTATTGCAGCTACAGTAAGACGCGCAGTCTGAGTTTGTCCCCATACATTAGAAGTTCGCAATCTTATTATATCTTTCACCTTGACATTCAAATATTTAGCTTTCATTTCAGAAAGCAGAACAGGATTTTCTAAGTTTCTATTTTCATAATCTTTTATATTACCTGATACTACTTTACACCAACTATAAAACTCCGGACTTGGTTTTACTCCTGCTAATGCAATATTGTCGCTTTTACCATTTCCTATAATTCTTCCAAATCCACCTATTCCTTCTTCAATTTCCTTAATACCTTCCACATTTTTTTTTATGATTTTTATAATCCGGTCTTTATCGCGGATCATCATATTTTGAAAATTACCTTTTTCGCTGACACTTATATTCATATGCCCAAAAATATGCACCACAATCTTATTAAGCAATACATCTGATATTCCGTTAGAAAAAGAATTCGCCACAACCAATGCGGTCATTCCGCATGCAATTGCTATACCCAGCAAAAAATTTCTGCGTTTTTGTCTATACAAATTCCGTAAACTTATTTTGATGATAGGATTCATAAAATATTCCTTTAACAAAAAATTATTCTCTTGAAATTGCATCAAGCGGGCTAATTTTCCTTGCAACAATAACAGGATAAATCATTGCAGCGCAGGTTGCTATCATTAACTGAATTATGACTATAAGTATGTCGCCTGAATCCAGAAGCGGCCTAAAAGTATCCCCGCCGTATAATAATTGCAAAAAATCATTTGAAGTTGTTATATTCTGCAATGTTATAATTTTAGTTGTAATTATTCCACATAATATTCCCATTCCGCCGAATATAATCGATAAAATTGCTGTTTCAAAAATAAACATTCCAGATATGAATTTTTTTGTAGCTCCTACTGCACGCATCATGCCTATTTCAGAGGTTCTTTCCAAAGCAGTCATACTCAACGTGTTCATAATAATTATTATTGCCACTAAAAATAAAATCATAACAAAACCAAACAAAGCCGCCCTTATAATACCAGCAATATCAGCTATTTGACCTACTGCTTTTTTCCATGAAATAACTCTGCATTTCAATTTTAATTTTTTAATTTCAGAAGACAATTGATTCAAAGCTTTATTTATATTTATTCCGTTTTTCAATTTTATGAATACAATATTATACGATCCTGAATCAAGTTGAAAAGTATCAGATTTATTTTTTCCTGAATCAGCAATAAAATTCTGACTGATATTTTTGTTAATTATTTCTGAATCAGCATTATACTCTTTATCATTACCCGAGATCAATGTTTCATCTTCTATCTCATTCATATTTCCGCCGAATAAAGATTCAAGATTTGTTTCATCAATATTTAACAACCTGTTTTCTCCTTTTGACAGTTCGATTTGCTTATCTTTAGAAGTCACCCAACCGAAACATTCTCTGAATGATTCTATATCACAAAAATTTATATGACCCCAAATATTGTTCAAAGAAGAAAATTTTATGATACTTTTTATTTTAGTTCTTATATCAAGTGCAGAATTTTTTTCATTGAATCCCATAAAAATAAGTTCATTTTTAGTATTAAGCGTTTTCAAATTTAACTTTGCGTCATCACTAAGATTCGACTCAATAATTTTCAAATTTTCAGGTAAACACCAATAATTGTAATAATCATAAAACTCTTCTCTCTGTTTGGTGGTTATCAATACTCCTTTCTCATTTTGTTTAAGTAAAGTTCCTTCTATACATTGAATATTGTTATTAAACATCTGCTGGTATTTTTCAAAGTCAACACCCATTATCAAAGTATATCCCGGTTCTCCGTCTTCATTAAAAAGCATTACAAATTCTCTTCCTGCAGGCATATATTTATCTATAATGCTATTGCCTTCAAGCATTTTTTTTATATTTTGATATTCTTCTATAACTTCAACAGATTTTCCCATCGGCGAAAAAATCACATTATCTTCCTTCTGCTCATCAGATATTAAAACAATATGTCCGGTAAACTTTTCTACAATACTATTCTGAAGACCATTATCCATACCTGAAATAACTCCATTTCCGACAGTCATCAAAAATGAACCGAGAAACAATATTATTCCGATAACAAAACTTTTACCTCTATGTTTTAAAATATTTCTCCAAGCTATCTTTAACAGTAAACTCATCTAATCTCCTAAAAATAAAAAAAATTATTCAGAAATTTTACCATCAGTCAAACGCACTATATGTTTGGCATATTTTAAAACTCTCTGATCATGAGTCGAAAATATAAATGTTGTTTTTTCTTTTTCATTTAAGCATTTCATAAGTTCTAATATTGACTCTCCTGTTTCGGAATCAAGATTAGCAGTAGGTTCATCGGCTAAAACAATATCAGGAGTTGTGGCAAGAGATCTGGCTATAGCAACACGTTGACGCTGACCTCCTGAAAGCTCTGCCGGTCTATGTTTAATAAATTCTTTTATTCCTACAGCTTCTATAAACTTCTCAGCTCGATCTTTAATATCATTTTTAGATAAATTTTTCATTAATAATAAAGGAAATTCAACATTTTCAAGAACATTTAATACAGGTATAAGATTAAATGTCTGAAAAATAAATCCGATTTTAAATAATCTTAATTTTGTCAATTCTTTGTCTGTTAATGAAGTAATGTCTTTCCCGTCAATTTTAACTGTCCCTGATGTAGGCGAATCTATGCATCCTATAATGTTAAGCATTGTAGTTTTACCGCTTCCTGATGCTCCTACTATAGACAAAAAATCACCGCGTTCAACAAAAAAATCTATTCCACGCAGAGCTTTAACGATTGTTTTTCCTAATGGATAATTTTTAGTTACACTGTTCATTTCTATTAAAGCCATTTTTTAATACTCCTAAATTTTATTGTTTTTAAAAACATCCGAAATAATATTCTTAATTATCTTCCAATAAATTGAAGGTGAATATATAATATTAAACGGTATAGGATTCTCCCAAAAACAACAGCACTCTTTACGGATAATTTTATCCCTAATTTTTTTTACATTTTCATTGCTCAAAACTTTTAAGATATCATAATCATAATC
>JAGOBX010000294.1 GCA_017999075.1 Candidatus Babelota bacterium
TGCCAGTACCGCTATTCAGGGCGTAGAGTTTACGCCCTTTTCAATTTAATATTTCGGTTGGCGTAAAAAAGGTTGATTTTATGCTCGGAAAAATGATAAAAAATATTATTCTATTCATAATTCTATTTTTATCTTTCTATATATCCAATTCATCAGCTACTGCAATAAATGAAATAGCGCCTGATTTTAACGCGCAAATGTTGAATGGCGAAAAAGTTAATTTGTATGACGATATTATAGGTTATGATTATAATAATCGGCCTATTGTAATTTTAAGTTTTTTCAATACAGCCTGTGTGCCGTGTGAAAAAGAGATTAAAGAGCTATCGAAAATCCGTAAAGAATACTCTGATGATTTTGTAAAAATTTATCTTGTTTCACTTGATAATAACAAAGAATCAGTAAATAAACATCTGACTGAAAAATTGAAAGTTACGAATATTCCAGTGATTTTTGACAAAGAAGGATTGCGCGTAGGACAAGTATATGGTGTAGTTGATGAACTGACAGGATTCACAAAAGTGCCAGAGCTTTTTATTATCGACAAAAACATTAAAATTCGAAATAAATTTACAGGAGCTGAATTAAGCGGCAATATTAAAAAAAAAATGTCTGATATATTAGATATCTATATTAAAGAATCAGTCAATAAAATCAACCCTCCTGATAATCTTATAACAATAATATACACTAACAGTTTGAATGCGAATATTCAATCCTGTGATTGCGATATAAGTCCTTTTGGCGGACTTGACCGCAGAATGACAGTTTTCAACAAAGAACGGCAATTTAATCCGAATATTTTATTGCTCGACACAGGCGATAATCTTCCTGTAACAAAAAATAAACTTAAATCAGATTTAATATTGAAAGTATTGGCTGATATGAAATACAGCGCTGTTATTCCTGGTGATCAGGAATTTATCTTTGACGCTGATTATCTTGCAGAAAAAATAGTTGACTTGAAACTGCCTATAGTATTATCCAATTTGACATACTGCGATTCTGCTGCCTGCTATGAATTCGGCAAACAATCAAAGATAATAGAAATAGGTAAATATAAAATCGGAATACTCGGTTATATTGATGAAAGCGCTTTTTTCTTTGCTGAAACTGATATTAAAACAAAATTACAAATAGAGAGTATAGATAAAATTGAGATTTCAGCTAAAGAACTTAAAACCGAATGCGACTTGGTTATTCTTTTGTCACATTCAGGATTTTCTAACGATAAACTCATTGCTGAAAAAATCAATGATATTGATATTATTATTGGAGGACATTCGCAGACATTACTTAGTGAACCATGCAAAATTAATAATACATACATTCTACAGGCAGGCAAAGATGGATATAATGTCGGCAGATTTGATGTGTTTATGAATTCAGATAAAAAAATCGAGAAAACAAAGAACAAAATGCGGCTACTTACAGATTCTATAAAACCAGACAGCAAAATTCTGAAAATGATTGAATATTATGAGAAAGCAATTAAATAATTAGCGGATTTACGGATTATAAATGAAAGTAAAGATTAATAAAATACTTTTAATATTTATTGTTTTACTGTTAGGATGCGCATCAAATAAAAAATCAATTTATAAACAAACTGATTCAAATCTGCTATGGTCTTCAGAAAAAAAAAGACCTGACTGGGTTTTAAATGAATATCCTGCGGATAAGGAATATTTGTATTTTGTAGGAATATCAGATAAATGCATTTCAGAAAAAGACGGACGCGATGCCGCTTTAAAACATTCAATCAAACAGTTTTCAAATTATATAGGAACAAGCGTAAAAAATAAATATTCAGAAATTATTACACGCTATAATCTTTCATCCGAAATTTCTAATCCTAATGTAACATCAATTGAAATTACAGATATGGTTTCTGAATCTATAGCCCGTAAACTTAAACCGCTTAAATGGTATATTGAAAAATATCAGGACAAAAGCGGACTGATTTATTTTATGACATATTCGCTTGCAGCGATACCAAAATCAGAAGCAGACCGTGAACTCGACCGGTTGGACGAAATTACATATAGTGAAATTTATAAAAATGTTTTTGAACTTAATATTAAATCTTTAAATACCGATGGGACGCAGGAAAATTCAGCGCAAAATAAAATAGGACAGATTTTATCTGAACGCGGAATAAAAATATCATTTAATTCATCTGCGGCTGATTTCAGTTCAACTGATATTGATTCAATAATGAACGGAAACTTAAGCGCATTAAACAAAATTCAATTTAAAGTTAAAGCAAAGTATATTATTACCGGCAGTGCGCAAACGGAATTTTCAGGACATTATATTAATGAGGAAAGCGGGCTTGTTGTTTGCAGAGCGTCAGGACTGATTAAAATTATTGATATTTATTCTGGAACTGAACTTTTACGACTCGTAGTCGATGATAAAGAATTAAAAGGTATTGCAAAAGATAAACTAAGAGCGGGTAAAATCGCGTTGGATTTATTCGGGCAGAAAACAGGTGAACGGATAGCGGAATTTCTGGAAACGCGGCGATAATAAAAACGATAAAAAATATAATTTTGGTTAGAAAGATAATTTTAATAGATTTATTTTAAGGTGCATTAATGAAATTTGAAAAAATAATATTTTTTGTTTTGTTTGTGTTTATGTTTTTTTCTTGCGGGCAGAATGATAAAAATAATAATATTGATAATGTTGAAACTGGCGGAATTTCACTCTCGCTTGTTTGGGATACCGGCGATTCCAATAACCAATCGCAAAATGCGCCCGCCGAAAAAAACAGTATAAAATATGCCGCGCCTGCGGGTGTGGTAACTATTCGCGTTACGATTTCAGGAACAGGGATGAATGACATTTCGCAATCTTTTGCAGCATCTGCGGGTAGCGGAACTATAACTGGCGTCCCTGTCGGAAGCAATAGGACAGCAAAAATTGAGGGATATGATGCATCAAATAATGTTATTTACTACGCTTATAAAACCAATATTACGGTTCAGCAAAATTTGACTACAAATGCCGGAACAGTTACTATGATTTCAGCTACAAAACCGTATATTGATCATACTGCGGTCGGCACTTCTTCAAAAGATAATGCAATTACTATAACTGCGTTAGTTAACGATTACACAAATGTAAATTCAGTCACATTATACTATAAAAAAAATTCGGATGCTAATTATACAAGTGTTTCAATGAAAAAAACATCAGGTGATTATTATTCAGAAGTTATACCAGCAAATATTGTAACTGAAAATGTAACATATTATATTTCGGCGTATAATGGAATAAATTATATTTATTGTGGAAGTTCAGGAATTAGTAACTCGAATCCTTCGTCTAATCCTATAACAGTAACAATTTTAACCACTTCTCGAATTTTATTTGACAATTTCCCCAATTCTGTTCTTAATTCAAGCATTTGGAATACTGCGAGTTCAGGAATTTTAAATAATTTTTATTTTTATTCAAGCCAGTATTCTTATCGTTTAAACCAGACAAATGCTCTTATTTCCAATTCAGTGAATTTGAATCAGAATGACGGAACGCTTTATCTTGATTTTTATTACAGACCTTATAACGGCGTTTCTACGGACAAGCTTTACGCAAAGTTTTATGATTCTAACGGTGTGTGGCAGACGCTTACTTCATTGACAGCTGGTGATTCGTCATACTGGCGATTAGGGAGGGTAAATATACCTTATTATAATCTACATTCAAATTTCAAATTAAAACTGGAATCCAGCACTGCGTATCCAAATTACTATTTTTTTGTTGATGATATTTTGCTTAAACGCTTGTATCCTTTGATTACTCATTCGGCTGTTGACAATGTAAAATCTGGTGCAACAGCAAATATATCGGCAAATATAGCTTCGGAAAATTCAATCAGTTCAGTAAAATTATTTTATAAAAAAAGTAATTCAAACGCTTATTCTGATACTGATATGCTTAAAACAAGCGGAACCACATATCAGGCAAATCTTCCGTCATCATATTTAACTACAGGAATTGACTATTTTATTCAGGCAACAGATAATAATATTACATCATATTATGATAACAAAGGATTGAATGTTTCGGGTTTCTATCCGATGACAATAAAATTAAATCTTCTTGATGATTCATTTTATTCAACTCAATGGAATTCTATTTGGTATGATAAAAGCAGTTCTGAAATTACAAGTAATGATTACATAACATCACCATATAGTATGAGATTAAAATATGTGGATTATATTTATACCAATGCAATGAATCTTTCTTCGAGCTCAGACAACTTAACACTGAGTTTTTATTATAAAGGAAGCGGAACAACTTCAACTGACAAGCTTTATGTTAAATACTACGATTCAAATTCCACCTGGCAAATGCTTTCTGACACAATTGTCGGAACGCCTTTTTCAAGCTGGTTATATCAGACAATATTTATTCCTACTGTATACCTCCATTCGAATTTTAAATTGCGGTTTGAGGCAGCGACAAGTTCAACATCAAAATATTTTTATATTGATAATATTCAGTTGAAAACTACTGTTGAAGATGCTATGTATACTATTTCAACTCCAATGCCTGCGCCTGGTTCAACAATTACACGCGGCACAAGCGGTCAATCATTGATGATAAAATGTCCAGGAGCTACAGGAGGCACTTTTTATTATGATGTTGATAATAATTTAAGTTATAATGTCGCTGGAACAATGGACAGCGATTTTTTGAAAGTTAATGTTCCGTATGGTTCAGTAATGACAAACAGCGGTTATAACAACTGGTATGTTAAAGTAAATTATCCTGACGGCAGGCAAATCACATATCCTGAAAAAGCATCGAATACAAAGGGTTTTCTGCAGTTTAATGTTACATCCACGCAAATTGTTTCTAATCCGTATCCCGCGCAGGGTTCACTTATTAAAACTACAAGTTTGTTTCAGACTTTTAGAGTGCATTGTCCAGGGGCAAGTTATGCTCGTTTTTATTATTCGACATATTCATCATTTTATTATTACGGCAACACATCTTATATTACTCCTACAGGCGAGTATATTGAGTGTGCTGTGCCATATTCAAACAGTTATATTACAAATAATGGAATTAACTATTGGTATGCTCAAATATATTATCCCAATAACTCCAGTATAAGATTTCCTGCATCTATGTATGTTCAATT
>JAGOBX010000295.1 GCA_017999075.1 Candidatus Babelota bacterium
TTCTTTCCCAATAAATCCACATAAAATTACCTCTCAATCATTTAACCAGTATTAAGCATTAGCAAAATCTTGGTTTCTGAAGTTTTCGAAATTTCACATAAAAAACAATAGAAAACTTCTAAAAATCCGAACGTATAGTTCGGATTCAATTACTTATTGACATTTAACCCAATAATTTATCAAAAAAATTTATTTACATTTCAAACACGCTTTTTGCTTTTTTATAGAAGCTTCAATAACGCCATCTATACAATCTAAAAATTTCATCACGCATTTTGTCTTAAAGTTTATATAATCCATCAGAATCCATTTTTGTGCTCATACAATTCACGCATTTTTCAAAACAAGCAAGTGTTTTGATATTATAGATTTCTCACAATCTACAATCAAACAGAGTGAATAACTCTGAAAACAATTGGTCTTTCTCATTAAATTTAAACACTTCAATTATAATGCACCGCGCCGGATGCGCCATTGTTTTGATTATCTCGTTTCTTACTTTGGCTGATTCATATTTATTCATTTTTTACCTTAACCGTAAATAATAAACCATTTTATTGTTGGCAATTTTACCATTGATTTATAATTTTGTCAAGAATTTTTTCTGGTATATTTTTAATAATTTAGATTTTTGATGTTATTCTTTACCGAAAACAAGTTATATAACAGAAATGTTTCCAAATGGCAGTTCTGCCATTGTGGCAGTTCTGGCATTTTTTGCGAATTTTATATCTGGAATATAAAAAAAATATTGACAACATGAATTATTACAATTAATCTGAAAATACCTATTTTAAATTTTTAGATTAAAAATAAATTGTTAAATACGGTTATTATTAAAATATTGCAATAATAAAAAAGTTAAGGAGTTATCGGTTATGCCTAAAAAACCTATAAATCTTATATATGGAGTTGATGATAAACCACCTTTTTTTACGCTTTTATTATTGGGAATTCAGCATACTTTTGTGTTTTTTATTTCGCTGATACTGCCTTTGATAATAATCAAAGAGCTTGGTGATTCAATAACTCCTGAGATTGGCCGCAGTTTTTTAAGTTTATCTTTGATTGCCGGAGGAATCGTTACCATTTTACAGGCAATGCGGGGCAGAATAGGATCAGGTTATTTGTGTTCCGGGCTTTGCGGACCTTCATATTTAGATTCTTCAAAACAGGCTGCTGCAGCCGGAGGATTGCCTTTGATTTTCGGCATGACAATGATAGCAGGATTGTTTGAAACATTTTTTTCCAGAATAATGCATAAATTCAAATATCTTTTTCCTACTGAAGTAACCGGAGTAATAGTTACTATGGTAGGTATTGTGGTTATCCCTATTTCAATAAAAAATTTTTTTGGTGTTACAGATAATAATATTAATATTGATCCTGCCTCAGTAAAAGTTTCTGTAATTACATTACTGGTAATGGCTGCACTGAGTGTATTTGGAAAGGGTAAAATTAAATTGTTTGGCGCATTGATAGGTATGATAACAGGTTATGCTGCAGCATACTATTTCGGAATATTGACAAACACTCATATTCGTTCAATAATTGAAACTGATTTTTTTGATATTCCTGCTGTAAGTCATATAAGATGGGCATTTGATTTTTCAATGATTATTCCGTTTTTTGTGGCAACATTGTGTTCGACTTTTAAAACAGTGGGAGATATTGTTACATGTCAGAAAATTAATGATTCGGAATGGCGGAGAGCAGATATGAAATCGCTTTCAGGAGGGATCCTTGCTGATGGGTTTGGTGGAATTATTCCTGGAATAATAGGCGGTTTCGGTCAATCTACGTCTTCAACCAATATCGGATTATCAGTCGGCACAGCAGCAACAAGCAGATATATAGCTTTTGTACAAGGTGTTATTTTAATTTTACTCGCTTTTTTTTCTCAGCTTGCTCAGATTTTTTTGATAATGCCTGAACCTGTTATGGGCGCTACACTTATTTTTTCAGTTGCTTTTATGATAGTTTCAGGCATTCAGATTATAACCTCAAGAATGCTTGATACACGCAAAATTTTTATAATAGGAATTTCAATAATTTTGGGATTGAGCGTGGATGCTGTTCCTGGAATATATAACGGAATACATTCTTGGATAAGACCTGTGTTCGGTTCGTCATTGTCGCTTGCTGCTGTTACAGCTATTTTTCTGAATATTATATTCAGAATAGGAATTTCAAAAGAAAAAAAAATAACTATTGAATCTGGTGAAGATAATTCTGAAAAAATATCGGAATTTACTGAAGAACAGGGGAAAATATGGGGCGCGCGTTATGAAGTTATTAGAAAATTATCGGTTTCTCTTCAGGAATTTTCAGATGTTTCTGATTTAATTGAATTAACGGATAATAAAATAAATATTGAAATCAGATATGATGAATTCAATATTGATGCGTATATTTATTACAAAGGAGAAAAATTTGAACTGCCGGATAAAAAGCCTGACAAAGAAGAAATAAAAAAAGATTTATCAGCATCCCTTAGATTATCCGGATATTTTATAAAAAATTATGCAGACAACGCATCTTTTTCAGAAAAGGACGGATATACTGTCTTACATTTGCATTTTGAACATTAACAATTATTTTTAAAATTTAAATTTGATATGTTTAGAACTAAGATAATTGTTCTTATAATACTGATTCTGTTGACAAGTTCTATTGGAATAATGGTGTTTACGAATTTTGCAGTCAAAGATTCAGTTAATAATATTACTGAAAATAGTTCTATAAACTACCTGCATTTGATTAAATTGAATATTGAAAACGAATATAACAGCATTTTGTTTCAGAAAGAATATGCGCTTGCCAGATATAAGGAACAATTAAAAAATGTTACCAACCTTGCCATAGAACATATTGATAATTACTGGCAATTGTATAAAAAAGGAAAATATTCCGAAAAAATAGCGAAAGATATGGCCGCAGAATCATTAAAAAATTTTCGATATGGAAATAACGATTATTTTTTTGCCTATACTCTTGATTTGTTTAATATATCTCATCCGGACTCTAATATATATAAACATAATTTATCAGATTATCAGGATGTTAAAGGTAATTATGTAATACGGGAAATGAAAAAAAAATTGACTGAAAATGACAGCGGATACTTATCATTTTGGTATATTAGACTGGGGGAAACTGAACCGGTAGAAAAATTATGTTATCTGACTTTATATAAAAAATGGAATTGGATGGTAGGGACAGGGGTTTATATAGGAGATGTTGTAAAAGATTATGATAAGCGTATGCAGAGTGTAATGGAAGAATTAACCTCAACTTTTTCAAAGATTAAAATAGGAAAGACAGGATACTTTTTTTTGTTTGATGAAAATAAAAAAATACTGATACATCCTGCGTTTAATGTGAAAAAATTATCTGATTTTAAGAATCCTGATTCTGGATTAGAACATATGGATGAACTTATTAAAGCTTCTGAAACTCCGGATAAACCTTATATTTATTATTGTGATAAACCAGGTTTTGAAGGTAAATTTTTAGTAAAATCTTATGTTATAAAATTTAAACCTTTAAATTGGTATATATGTTCATCGGTTTATCAGGATGAACTTGATGAGCCTTTGAAAAATATCAGGAATAATCAGATGATTATTACGTTTATTATTGTATCTATGAGTATAATAATTTCGTTTTTACTTGTCAACAGAGTTACTAAATCATTGAAAATTTTAACCAATTACGCTACCAAGCTGTCTTCGTCTGAATTTTCAATGTTATCGAGTATAGATAAAGAAATTATTGGAATCGGAAAAAGCGTTAAAGATGAAGTCAGTGAATTATCTGCAGCTTTTTCTTTTATGATTAATTCTTTGAAAAATCATATTGAAAAATTGAAGGAAACAACATCATTGAATGAACGGATAAAAAGTGAATTGAGAATAGCTTCGGAAATACAGAATTCTATGCTGCCTAATCCGCCTGAAATGACAACTGAAAAATTTGAAATTATGGCGAAAATAATACCTGCCGCAGAAGTAGGAGGAGATTTATATGATTTTTTTTATATTGACGATAACAGAATATGTTTTTTAATTGGAGATATTTCAGATAAAGGAGTTCCGGCTGCGCTGTTTATGTCTAAAACTAAAACTGCTTTGCGCCTTATTACTTATTCTGTATATAAATTGAATAATGAAATATCCCCTTCGGAAATACTTAAAGCTCTTAATGCAGAACTTATACAAAATAACGAAATAAAAATGTTTGCAACAATGTTTCTTGCGATTTATGATTTGAGAACAGGTAAGTTGGTTTTTTCTAATGCAGGACACAATTTACCAATTATAATATCTTCTCAGATTGAATTCTTAAAAAAAACTAAGGGTATTCCTTTAGGAATAAAAGATAAAAGTGAATATTCGGATGGTATAATAAATCTTATAAAAGGCGATTGTTTATTGCTTTATACAGATGGAATAACTGAATCTATGAATAATTTAGAAGATTTTTTCGGAGAAAAAAGATTGTTGGAATTTTTTAACAGTTTGGATTTGAAAAATAAATCTTTAAAATTTTTAATAGAAAAATTGCTTGTTTGCGTTAATGATTTTTCTGCTGGATGCGCGCAATCAGATGATATAGCGCTTCTTGCTTTCAGAAGAATATGAAAAAAAGGAGTTGGATATAATATGGAAATTATTGAATATAGAAACGGAGATATTTTGGTTATGAGTTTGACAGGGAAACTTAATTCGTTAACAGCTGATTATTTTGAAAAAAAATTAATGGATCATTTGGCTTCAGGTTCAAAAAAGATAATTATTGATTTAAAAAAACTTGATTTTTTAAGCAGCAGAGGAATAAGAATTTTTTATAAAGCATATGAATTTATTCAAAAATCAAATGATTGCAGAATAGTATTTTCAGAAGTTAATTCTGATATAAAAAAAGTATTTGAACTTGTTGAACTTGAAAATGATTTTCCTGTTTATCCTGAAGTTGATTCTGCGATAAAAAATGGATTTAATTAAATATTTATATAAAAAAACAACTAATTCTTCAGTATTTATTTAAATAAAAAAATTAAAAGTTAAAAAAATTTATCCACTTGACTTTCCTATCAAAAATAAATAAAAATAATATCTTGATAATAAAAGGATTAAATAAATAATTTAAAATATGCC
>JAGOBX010000004.1 GCA_017999075.1 Candidatus Babelota bacterium
TTTTTAATTTTTTCATAAGTTATTTTAATTTTATATATTAAAACATAAATTTTAAAATATATTATTTATTTTGTCAAATAATATTACAAAAAACCAAAAAAAATTCATTATAATAAAAAAATATTAATATTATTAAAAAAACCTTGATTTAATAAATTTTCACAGTATAATTAAATTGGTAATAATAAAAATTAGAAAAATTAAAAATGCAGATATTTATTATTGACAAAATCAAAAAAAATATTTATAATAATTAAAAAATGATAAAATTTAAAAAAATAGCACTAATATTTTTTTTTATTATTTTTTCATCCATCATTTTATTTGCAGATGACACTATTCCCATTAATAAAAAGAAAATAATTACAGCAGCAGTCATAGCGGACTTTCCCCCTTTATATTTTCTTGATGAAAACAAAAAACCTATCGGATTAGCCATAGATATTTTTGAACAAATTTCAAAAAATTTAGGATATGAAATAAAATACAAAATAGTTATGAATTGGGCTGAAGCTCTTGATTCGGTAAAAAATAAAACTGCGGACATTGTTCCAGGTGCAGGATTGTCAAAAGACAGAATCCAAAATTTTAAAGTATCGAATACCCCTTTAGAAGCAGTTCCTGTTTCATGTTTTGTACGTTCAGGAAACTTTAATATAAACGGCATTGAAGATTTAAAAAATAAAAAAACAGGCGTTATAGACAACAGCGCAGCATTTAATGAGATGAAAGATTGGAAAAATTATATTCTTATTACTTTCAATAATGTCGAGTCAGCGTTATTCAGTCTTCTTTCCGGAGAAATAGATGCATTTGTATTTCCACAACCAGTTCTTTTAAAAAAAGCTGCAGAAATAAATGTTGAAGATAGAATAAAAATTGTAGGTAAGCCGTTGATCGAATTAAAAAGAAGTTATATTTTTCATAAAGATGATAATCAATTTTATGACATTTACAGTAAAGAATTAAAAAAAATATTAGCTACAGAATTTTATCGAAACAGTTATATAAAATGGTATGGAAAACCACAGGAATACTGGACCGTAAAAAAAATATCTTTACTTTTTTCAATTCTTATCATATTTATAACTTCTTTTCTGCTTATATGGAAATACAAAACTACTTTCAAACTATATTCCGAATTAAAAAATTCAGAAAATCAGTATTATTCATTAGTTGATAAAATGACTGAAATGGTGGTTCAGCATAAAATAAATTATGACTCAAATGGAAAACCTATTGATTACACATTAATTGACTGCAATGATTCTTTTTGCCGGATAACAGGATTAAAAAAAGAAAATGTCGTTGGCAGGAAATGTTCTGAAATTTTCAATTCTACACCTCCGCCTTATCTTGAAATTTATTCAAATACTGCGGAAAACGGAATTCCAAATCAATTTGAAACTTATTACAGCGTAATGGACCGCCATTTTCTAATATCAGTGATTTCTCATAAAAAAGGTTTTTTTGCAACTGTTACAACTGATATAACAGAAAATAAAAAAAATGAGAACAGAATGAAAAACCTTATTTTGCTTCTTGAGGCAAAAAATGAAGAAATGGAAAATATACTTTATATTTCATCTCATGATTTGAGATCACCTCTTCTGAACATTCAGGGATTTGCATCAAGAATAGAAAAAAATATAACCGAACTTTCCGAAACCATAAATAATTCAGATACTCTAGAATCGATTAAAAAAAAGTTTGGGGGAGATTCACAAATAAAAGACCGTCTGATTTCTTCAACAAATTACATTTTAACCAGCGCACAAAAAATGGATTTTCTAATAAGCGGGCTTTTAAAATTATCAAGAATAGGAAGAACTCAGGTAAAATTAACTTCTGTAAAAATAAACAAACTTTTTCAGGATATTCTAAAATCATTAACTATAAAACTTCAGGATAATTCATGCGAAATTAAAATAACTGATATGCCGGATTGTATAGGAGACATGAATCTTCTCAATCAGGTTTTTACCAATTTAATTGATAATGCGGTTAAATACAAAAAAAAATCCGAAATTTTAAAAATTAATATTTCAGGGAAAATTGAAGGAAATAATGCTGTATATTGTATTGAAGATAATGGAACAGGCATATCAGAAAACAATCTTGAAAAAATATGGAAATTGTTTTATAGAGCATGCGATGATAATTCAATCGAAGGTGAAGGATTAGGGTTAACAATTGTAAAAAACATTGTTCAAAAACATTCCGGTAAAGTATGGGTTGAATCTGAATTGGGAAAAGGAACTAAATTTTTTATTTCAATCCCTGCGGTTATTTAAGAATTAATAAGGAGGAAATCTATGGAGAATGCAAATGAAATTATAATTCTAATGGCCGAAGACGATGATGGTCATGCAGAACTTATCAAAGAAAATCTTTATGATGCCGGTATAAAAAATAAAATTATCAGGTTCAATAACGGAACAAAGATACTGAACTTTTTATATAACCAGCTTTCTATGGGCGATGATAAATACAATTCCCATTTATCTTATCTTATTCTGCTCGATATTCAAATGCCTGAAATAGACGGAATTGAAGTTCTAAAAAAAATAAAATCAGATCCCACACTAAAAAAAATACCTATCATAATGCTTACTACAACAGACGATCACCGCGAGATACAGAAATGTTATGAATTAGGATGTAATTGTTATATCACTAAACCTGTTGAATTTAATAAATTGGCTGAAACATTAAGGCGTCTCGGACTTTTCATACTTGTTGTTAAAATACCCGATTCATCAGGGGAAAAAAAATAATGAATAAAAATCTTCCTATACTTATTGTTGAAGATGATAAAGGAGTATCATTTTTAATAACAGAAAAAATAAAAGAAATTTATGATTTTACCGTTCAATGCTACACAGGTTCTGAAGCTTTAACCTGGCTTGAAAATAACAGTGCAGAAATCATAACTCTTGATTTTTCGCTTCCTGACATGAATGCTATCGAATTCATAACAAAACTTAAAAATAAAAAAATTGAAGTTCCTCCATTTATTGTAGCTACAGGATATGGTGATGAAAAAATTGCTGTTGAACTTATGAAACTTGGCGCAAGAGATTATTTTGTTAAAGAATCAAACTTCATAGAATCAATTCCTAAAATAATTGAGAACCTGCTTAAATCCATAAAACTTGAAAATGAATTAAAAGAATCAAAAAAATTACTCGAAGAAAAACAACGCCTTCTTGAACAAGCTCAAAAAATAGCGCATCTGGGAAGCTGGCTGTATGATTTTAATAATGATTCGATTTATTGGTCCCAAGAAATGTATAATATTTTTGATTTAACATTCGGAGAGGAATTGAATTATAAAAAAACATTAAATTTTATTTATGAAGAAGACAGACAAAACGTCGAAATCGCCCGTAAAACAGCAATAGAAAAAAAAACAGATATTAACATTGAATACAGAATTGTTACTAAAAAAAATGAAATAAAATATGTTCATGAAAGAGGAGAATTCAATAAAGATTCAGAAACCATTTCATTGTCTGGAACTCTTCTCGACATAACCGAATATACAAAAATAAAACAGCAGCTTATTCATTCGGAAAAACTATCAGTAGTTGGTCAACTTTCAGCAGGCATAGCGCACGAATTCAATAATATTCTTGCAATATTAAAAACAAATGTTCAATATTTGCAATCATTATCCCAGCAAAACGATGAAACTTCAGAGTTCTATAATATTTTTATAGATCAAATAGACAGGGCTGCGGTAATAATTAAACAGCTTATGATTTTTGCAAAACCTAAAGAATCTAAAAAAACAATGGTCTCCATTAATTTTTTAATTGATGAAGTTTTAAAACTGCAATCAAAGCAACTTAATTTTGAAAATATAAAAGTTATAAAAAATTATTCTGATGAAACCTTTGTTTTAGGAGACAGCGGACAACTTCAGCAGGTTTTAATAAATCTTATAATTAATGCAAGTCACGCTATTATGCCTAAAGAAAAAGGTGAAATAAAAATTATAACAGAAAATAAATCAAATAATGTTGTCATAAAAATTATTGATTCAGGAATAGGAATAGAAAAAAATATACATGACAAAGTGTTTACACCGTTTTTTTCAACAAAAGGAGCTTATGCATCCAACAGACATAAAATTAATGGTACAGGGCTTGGTCTTGCTGTATCCCAAAAAATCATTGAAAACCATAATGGCAGAATCTTTTTTGACAGCCAACCTGGAATAGGAACAGAATTCACTATAATTCTTCCTTCAGCAGTATCTGAAAGAATATATGATGATTATAAAAAACCGGATATTAATTTTGAAAATATAAATAAAAAGAATTCTTTTATTTTATTTGTTGATGATGAACATGAAATAATTAATATAATAAAAAAAATCCTTAAAAAATACGGGTATACGAATGTTGCCACTGTCAACGAAGGTATAAAAGCTATAGAACTCAGTAAAAAATCAAAGTTTGATATTATATTTATGGATATAATGATGCCTGATATTAATGGATATAAAGCTGTTCAGGAAATAAGAAAACATGATTCCACGGCAGTTATATTCTTTACAAGCGGAAAAATAGACATAGAAAAATCAAATCTTCATGATCTCAATATTAAAGGCGTTATACAAAAACCATTTGATTTCAATGAAATAATTGATGCTATAGAAAAATCATAAAATTTAAAACTGCTGTTTTATTTCTTTGCTAAAAATTACACGCATTAAAAAAAAGAAGACTGAACCTTAAAACCCCAATATGATTTTAAAAATTCTTCTAAGGGAATGTTTTCAAAATGCAAGAATGGGTTTAACTTTAAGGATTCAGCGGGCGCTGAATCCTTAAAGTTAAGGGAAATAGGGAAAGGAAAAGGGAAAAATATATAATTCAGAAAATAGGGAAAATTTTCTGAATTTATTCACAAGTTATTAATAATGCTTTTTAATTCAAAAAAATCATAAGCATTCTATTTTTTTCTAATAAATTATAATATTTAAAATATTTTTTTACCTCGTTATTTATGTTTTGTATAATAAAAATTTTATCTGTAAAATTTTCCTGTAACCTGATTATAAATAGAATCTGCAAGACCAAAATTTGAATTTTTAACTAATGATGATGAGTATTCATCGTGAAGCATTCCTTTAAACAATTCTTCACCTTGACCGCCGTCTATAAACCCTGATTTTTCTATTGTCTTAAACATTTGTGAAACCATTATCTTCACAAGTTCAGTTTCAAGTTCAAGAGACTGTTCTTTTATTGCCGCCAATTTTTCTTCTTCCGTGCGTTCTAATTTTTGACGCGCATTTATAAACTGCTGATTAAAATTTGATTCAACTTTTTTATATTTATTTTTATTCTCAATCTGAATCTGCGCTGATTCAGATTTTAGAGGTTTATATAATGTGTTTAATTTTATCATCTGTAATTCTTCTCTCTATTTTTTATAACAATTCTATATCTGCGTATAATGCGCCTGCTTCTTTCAAAGCCTGTATTATTGAAATAATATCACGCGGGGTTGCTCCGATTGAATTCAATGCTTTAACAACATCATTTATGGTAACTCCTTCATTAAGCATCATAACTTTACCGCCGGTTTCAGAAACTCCAACTGAAGTATTCGTAACTTTAGCAGTTTCTCCGGAACCAAGTGCATTAGGCTGAACAACATCATTGCTTTCAGAAATAACTACGCTTAAATTCCCGTGAGCTATAGCTGCTCTTGACAATTTCACTCCGTCTCCTATTACTATTGTTCCAGTTCTTGTGTTTATTATTAGTTTTGCTTTATTAGAAGGCACTACGCTAATTTTTTCAAGCTGAGCCAATAATAAAACAGGGTTATTCTTATATTGTTCAGGTATATCAATTGAAACAGCGCCTGCATCAAGAGCCGTAGCTATTTTAGCATTTGACCATAAATTAATTGCTTCCGTTATTTTTGATACTGTCATAAAGTCAGGATTGTTCAACAGCAATTCCACTTTATTATCTTTAACAAATTCCATTTCTACAGTTTTTTCTATTATTGCGCCATTTACAACTTTGCCAGCAGTTGGATGGTTTTTTGTAACTTTAGTGCCGCCGGATTTGACGTTGAATCCGCCGATAGTTACCTGCCCCTGGGCTACTGCATACACATTTCCGTCAGCGCCAAGCATTGGAGTCTGTAATAATTGGCCGCCCTGAAGATTTTCAGCGTCTCCAATTGATGATACAACCACATCTAATTTCTGTCCCTCTCTTCCAAATGGAGGCAATGTAGTTGTTACTATCACAGCAGCGGCATTATCTACTTTGATATCTTTTATATTAACGTTTATTCCATGTGATTTTAACATACTTACTATTGATTGTATGGTAAATAAAGATTTATTACTGTCTCCTGTTCCTTCAAGTCCAACTACAATTCCAAATCCCTGAAGCTGATTGTCTCTTATTCCTTTTACCTGAGTAAGCTGTTTTAAACTTACTGCCACTTCCGCTATAACCGAAACGTTAAGCATTAAAATTATTGATATTGCTATTAAACTAATCTTTTTCATTTTTTTCTCCCAACCGGAAATTTCAGAAAACATTATTAAAACAAAAAATTCCAAATTCCGTTTGCAGCTTTTGCAAAAAATCCTTTGCGTTTATCATTTGAAAAATCAACATTCCCATTAAATATTATTGAAGCATTTGCAACTTTAGTTGACGAAATAGTATTATCAACAGACACATCGTCAGTTCTGCATATACCTGAAATTACCATTTTTTGATCAGCATTATTAATTTTTACCAATCGTTCGCCGCGAAGTTTTATATTTCCGTTTTCATCAATTTCTTCCACAACAACTGATATTGTGGTTTTTAATGCTGTTTTTCTTGAATCCTGCGCCTGTTTTTTGAAATCGGAACTTCCTTTGGCAGCTGCTCCGAACAAAGGAATCATTTTAGCAAGAGAATTAAAAAGGGTTTTATCTGTTTTTTCACTTTCTGATTTTGCTCCTGATTCTCCGCCGATTTCCAATGATTTTCCATTCTGTGTTGAATTTGATGATTGCGCCATACTTGATTCTTCAATAAGTATTGTTATAATATCTCCCTCACTGATTGCCTTTCTGTCGGAAAATTGTGATTTTGAATAATTATTCCATAAAGATTTTGCATTCAATGCAGGAGTCATTATCATGCTTATTGACAATATCATTATAATTATATGTTTCATATATCGTTACCTCCAAAAAACATTATTCGATTATTATTGTATTTTTATCTATTACTTTACCTCTAACTATCTTGTTAGAAGCAATGTTTTCCACTCTTAACGTTTGATTTCTATATCCGTTTTCCTTTGCTATACCCGATGTGCTTACTGTAATATTTCCAGTTTTTGAAATTATCTTAACTTCAGAACCTCGTTTGATTAATGGTTCGTCCACAAAACTTTCTTCAATAAGTATCTCATTGGGCAGCAATATTTTTTTCACAAGTTTATTATTTAATTCATCAAAACTTTTTATAATTGTTCCCCGAATACCAGTTATTTCCATTTTTTCTTCATAAACATCTGATGCAGAAATTTTATATGGCCATTTTAATGATTTATTAGTTTTTAATACATTATCCCAAACTCTAACTTTTGAGCGGACATATATTTTGTCATATAACTTTCCATCAACAATAATTCCGATATATGCTATAACAGAATTTTTGAAGTCTTCAGTTTTAGAAAAAGATATTTCAAATTTAACTTCGCCTAACGGCAAATATTTATTATAAGAAATTTCTGCAAATTCTATAGATATGTCTTTTTTATCTATTCCTTCTAATTTCTCTACGATAGCGTTTAAAACATAATTTTTCATATTCTGAATATCAAGTTTTTGTCCTTGACGTTCAATAATTATTTTTTCCGGACCTGTAACTTCAATATTTTCACTCACGCTATTTTTTAACAGGCGTTCAATATAATTTTTAGTTACAAATTTTTTTGTTCCCGGAACAGAAGATTTTGAAATATAAATGTCTTCTCCTATCCCTGAAATAATATCATTTAAATAAATTTTATCGTCTGCTACATATACAACTTCAGGCAGTTCGAATTTTCTGATATTGTTATTTTCAGTTAAATCTGCTGCCTGAATATTGTATACGGATATGATTATTAATAATAAAGCGATAATTTTTTTCATTTTTATCTTTGTCAACTATCTTAACGTTTTAAATTTGTTGCAATTCCCAGCATTGTATCTGCTGTCTGAATTGATTTTGAATTAAGTTCATACGCACGCTGCGCAGAAATCAAATTTACCATTTCATTAACTACTATTACATTAGACATTTCAAGAAAACCGTGTCTTATTCTGCCTATTCCATTTTCATTCGGTTTGCCTGCCACAGGAGCTCCTGATGCTGCTGTTTCTTTCACCAAATTGTTTCCTTCATTAGTCAAACCTGCAGGATTAACAAATTTTACAAGTTCTAAAGTTCCGATTTCCTGAGGTGTAATCTGGCCTGCAATCATTACAGATAAAACTCCATCTTCGCTTACTGATAAACTTGTAGCGTCTTCAGGAACACTTAATTCAGGATATAATTTATATCCGTCTGAAGTTACTATTGATTTTGACCCGTCAAGTTTAAAAGAACCATCACGCGTATATGCTATTGTTCCGTCCGGAAGCAAAATCTGAAAAAATCCGTCGCCTTCAATCGCCATATCCATAGGATTTTCAGTGCGGCGAACGCTTCCTTGAGTATAAGTTTTCTGAGTTGCAGTAACTCTCGAACCTAATCCTACTTGCGTGCCTGTCGGTATTACAGAACCCTGACCTGCAGGAGTACCTGGAACTACAAGTTTCTGATACATTAAATCCGCAAAATCAACACGGTCCCTTTTAAAACCTGTAGTATTAACATTCGCCATATTGTTTGATATAACGTCAACATTAAACTGCTGAGCGTTCATACCTGACGCTGATGTCCATAATGACAGCATCATAATAAATTCCCCCTTATTTCGAAACAGGAAACTAACACGTTCCGGTTTCTTTTAAAACAATTGATAAATAACTTTTGTAAATACAATGCAAAGTCAAAAATTTTAAACATTTTTTGCTAATCTTTGACTTAATTCTGGCTTGGCTTTCCGGTATGTTTATCCGAATTATATTCGAATTTACCGCTGAATCAATCAGTCATCAGCGATTTACTGTCCTCGAAAGGTCCCAGTTTTATTTTTTACCGGCTTCCAACCTGATTTATAACCTGCCCAAGGGCAGAATCTTGTGATTGAATTATCCTTGAATTCGCTTCATATGCGCGGTTAACTTCAATCATTTTTACCATAGCGTTTACTACGTTTACATTAGAACGTTCTACATATCCCTGACGAACTATAACATTATTCCCATTAACTGTTTCTGGTTCGCCCGCTTCTTTTGTAGCATAATACAAATTTTCTCCGATTTTACGCAGTCCGTTTTTTTCCTGAAATCTGACTATTTTAAGCTGACCGAGTTTGCGTTCAGTTCCTGCGCCGTTATATGCATATAATTCACCAAGTTCGTTCACTGCAAAAGGTTCATTTCCAACTTTAATCGGATTATTATCTATTCCTAAAATTATTTGTCCCTGATGATTGGTTAAATATCCCTCGCTATTCATAACAAAACTTCCATCGCGCGTATATCTTTCTCCGCCTCGCGTCTGAACTGCGAACATACCTTGGCCGAATAACGCCATATCAAACCTGTTTTCAGTAAACTGTAAAGGACCTTGATTATGATCAACTACTATAGCATCAACAGTAACGCCAGTTCCAAGTTTACCTACTCTCGGACGTAAATCAATTGAACCGCCCGAAGTCAGCCATACATTATCTTTTAATCTTAATTCTAAATATTTGGGGAATTCTCTGTATACAACATCGTCTTTTTTGTAGCCTGCTGTATTGACATTGGCAAGATTATTTGCTGTTACATCAAGCGTTGCTTGATTTGCCAGCATTCCTGATGCGCTGGTGTAAATACCTCTTAACATTGTTTTCCCTTTTTTTAATTAATGTTGTAGAGGATTTTGAAACTATACACAGAAGTGTTTTCCCTAAGTTTCTTAATCCCTTTTCCCTATGGATTTATATCGGCATATTCCAAAAAAACATTAACATTTTTTTCAAAATATCATTTTTTTATTTTAATTCATTTTTTATCAACATATTACAATTAAAAAACTTTAGGAAATCGGGGAAATTAATTAAGAATAAAACTATGTAATTAATAACTATAATGTATAATAAAATCTAAATAATAATAATGCATACTTCCAAATATATGGCCATTTTATCATTTTTTTACAAAATTTATATATTGATAAACAATAAGTTAATTTTGTAAAAAAGTATATAAATATATTTTGGAAACAGTTCCAGTATATCTTGTTTTACTGCAAAAAACAATTTATTAGCCAGCCTGCTTACTCATATATCCCTGTCGATTTTTTAATATAATCTTTAATTTCTTCACCCATTTCAGAATCAATTTTTATCGTATCATAATCTATTCTTTGATTATTTAAAAACTGAAAAATCAATTTGGTTTTATTTTCTGTCCCAGGCATGATTCCGCAAAAGAAAAAATCCATTTTTTCAAATTCATCCGCAGCTATCGCAGTAAAAGGATCAGTAAGATTAAGAATAAGAAATATAACATCATATTTATCTATACATAAATTTTTTTTAAGTTGCCTGATTTTATCAAAGATATCTTCTCCATAACTATTGATATAAATATTAACTCCTCCGAACATATCTGTAAAAACCTCTATTTCAGATGGTTTTGACGCCAAACTATTTTTTTTTAATTTACTTTTCTTATATTCAGGCCGAATATTCATATTTTTATAAATCTTATCAATAATTTCAAAATGTTTTTCCGGAAGATAAAAAACATTTTTTTTAGGGGGTTTCAGATATAAAAATGACAGCATCAAGGTTTCTCTTAAAACTTTATCCTGCTGAATTTTTTTAAATTCTATTTTCGGAATTCTTAACAGCATTAACCCGCAATCTTTAAATCCGTATTTATGCGCAGCTTTTTGGGAATAAGGGTGAGTGGTTACTGCTTGAGAATATAATCCATCAAATCCTCGTTTCACAGCCTCATCTATCCGTTCTTGTTCTAATTGATTAAAACAACCTATACCTCTGTACTTTGGTTTAACAAACGAAACTCCGACTTCTGCCACATTATCAAAAGAATCCGGTTTTAATGCTGTATGACCTATTATTTCATTAACATCAGATACCGCTACTATAGAAATCATTTTATTGGATTTGTTATATTCTCTGACTTTTTCAGGATAATAAATATCCGGATTAGGATAAGTATATCCATACGCGCTGTATGCGCATTTTGAAACATCAATAGCTTCTTCTTCCTTCATCAGCCTTATATTAAAAGTACATTTTATTTTTTCTTTTTTTTCAGTATCAGCAGATTTATTTTCCGTTTCAACAATTTCTTTTTTGAATCCTTTGAAAGCGTCTATTGATTTATAAGGAAAATTTTTAACAAGATGAGTTTCCTTCCCCTCGCCGCCAAGATTATGAAATGACACGGAATCAAAAACTTTTTTCATTAAAAACAACCCCAAACCCTTGGCAGGTTTATCCACATCAATTTTTTCCGAATCGTATTCTTCAACTAATTCCGGATCAAACGGCTCGCCTTTTTCTTTAATAATAATTTTAATTCCCACTTCATCGTTAATGAATACCATATCAAAAGTTTCATCTTCAGATTCAGCATATCCGTGTTTTATAACATTAGTAACAGCTTCTTCCGCTCCGATTTTAATCTTGTTAATATCTTTCTGCAGAAACCCGCGTCTCTGACACATATATTCAACTGTTGAAAAAATGAGATCAAGGTATGAAATATCTACAGGCAACGTCAATTTTATTTTTGAATTCAATTCCATGATATCCTCCTGAAATTCTAATTTTACAATTATAACATATAAACTTACAAAACTATTTATAAAATCATAATGCTATATGTTTTTTTACAAAATTATTTTATTACTTATCAATAATCGAATCGCTAAAATTGCATTATACCTCCGGTTTATAAATAATCAAACAGAAATTTAAAACTGAATTCATTAACCCGTATATTTTCTCATATTTGGCCTTCTTCATAAATATCCTGGCTAAAATTATTCTGAATCAAAAAATATACAACATATTTATCCTAAAAATATATTAGTATGAATGCAGGCTTGCCTGTGATTTAAGTCCAAAATAGGTGATAAGAATAAGGAAAAAACCAAAAATCAAAAAAATAGATTCGCAAACAGGAATATATTTGACAAAATTATTTTTCAGTAAACGTTTAAGCCAGATTCGGATATGGAAATAATTCAGATAATACACCCAGCATATAAGCGCCCAGGTTTCTTTCGGATCCCATGACCAATAATCTCCCCAAGCCTGTTTTGCCCAGATAGAACCTGTAAAAAGTCCTATGTTAAGCATAGGGAAAGATAATGAAATCATTGTGTAATTATAATCCGATAATATAAATGATTTCTTCTCTGCCGTATCAAATTCTCCACTGCGTGTAATAAAGTTAATTATCACTATAACGCTGATTATAAATGATAAAGCAATTAAACTATAAGAAAGCATATAAGAAAAAACATGTATGGTCAACCATTTGCTTTTAAGCGCAGGCATAAGCGGTTTTACCGAAGAATCCAGAAATCGAGTCATATACGCAAACATCAAAATAATTAGCGCTAATACTGAAAAATTAAGCCAACCTGATTTAATTATAAACGTGATAAAAAAATATATTACAGAAACAAAAAAAATCATCAGTATGAAAGTTTCGAATAAATTAGTTAGCGGCACATAATCTATATCCATCCAGCGTTTGATTATTACTATACCAATAACAATTATATTCAGCGATAAAAATAATCTAAAAAAAACAAGAAAAATATTTTTATTTTTTAAAATTATAAAAAACAAATTGCTTATAAAAGCTAATAATAAAAAAATAAAACAAAAATTAATTAAATCTATTTTCATTGTTTTTCCATATTTTTTTTAAAATTACTGGCTTAATCCAAAAAATAAAAATTATACCTGCAATTATCATATAAAATCCAGTATATACCAGATACAATCCCGGATCCTTTACAATCTCAAGCCCTGTTACACTCAAATCATCAGGGTTGTATGACGATTGATATATTTTATAATTTTTATAGGAACCAGGGCTGTTCACTTTTACAACTATATGAGTTTTATCATTATTAAGTTTTAAAACACTTGTGAATTGTTCGATAGCACGATGAAATTTAAATAAAACTTGTATATCATTAAAAACAACATTATGATGGAAATCAGGAAATTTTGAAAAAAGATAACGAGTTTCAGAAACATCATTTTTTTTGATTTGTATTACAAGAGCTGGATTAATATATTTGTCAGAAAAATTAAAAAGCTTGTTCTGTTTATCAAATTTAATAGAATTGTGGAATGCGTTTATTTTAATTTTATAATTCGAATTTGCAACTTTTTTCCATTCATCTTTTACAACCGCGTCTAATATAACCGGTTCTTCTGTATTTTTCAAAAGAACAAATATATTTCCAAAAGATGATTTTTCAGAATATTCCAAAAAAAATTTTTCAAGATAAATCGAAAATGGGAGATTTACTTCCAATCCTGTTTTTTCGCTTTGGAATTTATTAATTGTACAACCTTCTTTAATCCAAACCATTCCATTATCAGAGCAGATATTACTGATAATAAAACCTGATATAATTATAATAACACTTAAATGCGTCAAATAAAATCCTGAGTTTAACAAGTTAAACTTTTTTTGAAAAGTACAGGCAATTATATTAAGTATTAAAATAAATAATAAAATAAGAAAAATTGCCGAATGATAAGCGTCATTGAGATTTAACGATATAATCAATGAACCAGGAAATACTCCAAACCTTTGATTATAAAATTGCTGAGGGTTATGCTTAAAATTTTCAGGAATAGAACTTATTTGAGGTATATATATTCCTACAAAAAAAAACAGCAGTAATACAGACAATATAAAAACAGTCAGTTTGATAGAAGCAATTTTTTTTATCATATAATCTTTAAAAACACAAGTTTATTTTATTGACTAAAATTTAAAAATGATACAACACAAATTAAAAAAATGCAGAATTTTATAACAGCTTTTTATGAAACTATAGAAACGAAAGATAAAATTAAAATCATATTGTTTCTATTTACCTCGAAATCCCCCTTAATCCGTATATTACATGATATCCCGGTTATAAATATTGACCTGTTTTACTTTCCCGGCATTTTCTTATTTTTTCAGGAGTGCCCTGTTCTACAATTTTCCCTCCATCATCTCCGCTGCCAGGTCCCAAATCAATGACCCATTCAGCATTTTTAATCAAATCAATATTATGTTCAATAACAATAACTGTATTTCCTTTCTGTGTCAGTTTTATAAGTAAATCCAGCAGTTTCTGTATATCTGCAGAATGTAACCCGGTAGTCGGTTCATCCAGCAAGTATAAAGTTTTGCCTGTATCGTTTTTGCATAACTCTTTGGCAAGTTTTATTCTTTGAGCTTCACCGCCGGAAAGAGTTACGGAATTCTGGCCAAGTTTCAAATACCCCAGTCCGACTTCAATGACTACTTTTAAAATCTTTTCTATTTTTCTGTTACCTTTAAATAAATTCATTGCCTGATGCGCATCCATTTCCAAAACGTCAGCAATAGTATTCCCTCTATACTTAACTTCAAGAATTTCAGTATTAAACCGCTTTCCACGACATTCAGGGCATTCAATCCATATATCATTCATAAAATGCATTTCAATATTTTTCCGTCCGCCACCCTGACAAGCTTCACATCTTCCGCCTTTAGAATTAAAACTGAAATAATTTTCAGGTAATTTCATTTTTATCGCATCTTCAGTTTTTGAAAATTCTTTACGAATCAAATCAAATAATTCTATATATGTTGCAGGATTAGAACGGGGTGTTCTACCGATAGGCGCCTGAGTAACAGTAATAATTTTGTCAATATGTTCCTGCCCTTCAATTTTATCAATATCTGTGTTATATTTATACCCGCCAAAAAAATATGCGTCAAGGGCAGGAGCAAGTGTTTTTGATACCAAACTGCTCTTACCGCAACCACTCACTCCTGTTACACAAATGAATTTGCCAAGAGGAAAAAAAACATTTATATTTTTAAGATTATTCAATCTGCAATTGTATAGCTTCAAATATTTTTGTTCATTATTAAAATTTCTGCTGACTGAAGATTTTACTGTCAATAATCCGCTTAGATATTTACCTGTAACAGAATTTTTATTTTGTATAATATGAGCAGGTGTTCCATATTCAACAATATGCCCGCCATTTTCACCTGCTTCAGGTCCAATTTCAATCAACCAGTCAGCTTCTTTCATTGTTTCTATATCATGTTCAACAACCAGAACAGAATTACCGGAATCCCTGATATTTTTCATGGTATTTATCAGCAGGTGGTGGTCTGAAGGATGTAATCCAATCGAAGGTTCATCAAGAACATATAATAAATCAGTTAAACCGCAATTAAGCTGAGAAGCAAGGCGGATCCTTTGCGCTTCGCCTCCAGATAACGTCGGCGCAGTTCTGTCAAGCGTAAGATAATTTACTCCTATTTCACAAAGCTGTTTCAATCTCCTAAAAAGTTCAGCTATAATATCTTCGCTGATTTTATAATGTTCTTGTTCAAGATTTTCCTGTAAGCCTGCAGTCCAGTTCATCAAATTCCTTATACTCATCTGAGCGGCCTGCGGATATCTTATTTCTGCAACTGTTACCAATCTGCCTTCAATATTCAGTCGTTCACCTCTGCAATCGGAACATATTTCATTTTGCATAAACTGCATATAAAATTTTCTGCTCGCTTCTCCCTGTGTATCTCTAAACATTCGTTCAATATTATTTACAGCGCCAAATACCGGACGCGTAATTTCACCTTTCCTGCCGCGTGCGGATGAATATTTAAAAATAACTTTTTCCCCATCGCTTCCATATAATGCTTTATTCTTAAATTCGGCAGGTAGATCTTTCCATGGCAATTCCAGATTTACATTCATAAGCTCGGCAAGCGCAATCACTTCTCCTTTCCACCAGTTACCTGTTGGGTTTTGTATTTGCTGACGCAAATTCCCATACCACACAGATGCGCCGTCAAGCAGAGATATTTCAGGATTACTTACTACTAACTCAGGTAAAACAGTCAAAGTATATCCAAGCCCTTTACATTTTTTGCACATTCCCTCATGATTATTATAGCTGAAATACGAAGATGTCAGATCAAAAAATATTCTGCCGCAATGATAACATTTATTTCTCGTATGCAATATATATTTTTTACCATTAACAATAATACCTAACGCGCCCCGTCCTTTAATCAATGCATTACGAACAATTTCTTTTAATTTTGTTTTGAATTCTCTACCTGCGTCATCAGCGCCAATTACAATATCATCAATTTTCTCATCATTTTCCGCATAACATATTGTTATTTTATTTTTTATTGATAATTCAAATAATAAATTAATAATTTCATATTCTGATTTGGGTTGAACAGCAGAACCGCAATCAGGACAGTGGCGTATTCCTATTCTGCTGTAAAGCAATCGCAAATAATCATAGATTTCTGTCATTGTTCCTACTGTTGAACGAGGATTTCTATTTATAGATTTTTGTTCAACTGCAATTGCAGGAGGTAAGCCGGATATCTTATCAACATCAGGTTTCTCGAATTGCTCAAATGACTGCCTGCCTGTTGTAGAAAGTGAATCTATGAACCTGCGCTGACTCTCAGCATAAATTGTATCAAACACAAGCGAAGATTTGCCGCTGCCGCTTACACCTGTAACAACGATTAATTTATTTTTAGGAATTTTCAGAGAAATATTTTTTAAATTATGATGCCTGCAGCCAGATATGACTATTTCATTATCTGTATGTTTTTCTTCAGATTTATTCACTGAATCCAATTTTTTTTCTTCAGTTCCAATAATTTTCGGAAAAAATTCATTTTTTAACTTTTCAAAATCAGACTCAGAATTTTTAAATTCTTCAATATTTATCTCATTTTTCTTATTTTCATAATTCCATTCAGACCAATGATTAAGCCATTCCGGAACTTCAAAATGTCTTACTCTATCATAACACGGAATATATGGTTTAATGCTTATAACAGGAGTTTTATCAAATGCGTCTATTTCAGTAATTTCAGCTGTCATTGTATCAAAATTTATTTTTTTTATCCGGGCGGTTGTCAATGCAATAGGGTTTGGACGTACCGGAGAACGTGAAGCAAATATTCCGGTGCGGGGAGCTTTTTCATACGGAGGATTACATTGAACTGCTTTTCTATATTTTTCTTCGTCAAATCTGCTGAACCACCACAAAACTTTTATATGCGAAAAATTCTTCAATAATTCTATTTTTTTATTAAATTCTTCATTAAATTTCAACAAAGTTTTACCTGATTCATTATATATGCTTCCAATTTGACTGATTTCAATTTTTTCATTAAAAGAAATTTCGTGGTTCAACAATTTATCATCAAAATTTTTAATCATACTTTTTTTTTCAAAATCCATTCGCCATTCGCTATAAATATTTTCATTTTCAGGCAATTTTTGGTTTTTAAAATTATTATATTTACTGACAAAATCTTTATATGAATTATCTTTTTGAAAAACTGAAACATCTTCTATTCTGATTCTGTCTTCAATTGGAAAATATGGTTTAATATCAATTATAAAATCACTGTCATCTGCAAAACAATTATCTAATTCTATTAGTCCTTTTTTTTCGTTAATTCCAATAATTCTGCATACCTGACAATAAATGAGGTTATCATCAAAAAAATCCTGTATATCAGTTTTTTTTAAACAGACATATTTTTTGTTTTCATTCGGATATGTAAACAAAATAAGATGACTGAATTTATCAAGAAACTTTAAAGCATCAAAAAAATCTTCTTTTATAAAACAATAAACTGAATTTTTTTTATAAATCTTACCTATAGGATTCAATATAAAATTCATAACAAAAATCTCCAGATTTCAAATATTTTAATCCACTGATTCAAAAAATTCTAAAACTGTTCATTGACAATTTACAAAAATAACATTTTCATGCGGCGTAAAATATTTATTGAATGTATTACAAAACGATTGGGTTGAATAAATTAGTGTTAACTTTAAAATCATGTTTAAATTGTACAATTTTTGTATTTTAAGTCAACAGAATTAAGTTTTAAAATCTCAATATTCCATATTTAGGATTAAAAAACAAAAAACTCGAGATATTCAATAAAGATGACTATGCGGTCAACAAACACTTACGGAAAATAATTCAGGAAATGATTTTTATTATTTTTATAATTGTTTTACTATTCATTTATTGCCATAAGTAAAAAATTCAAAAAAAAGTTTCTGAACATTACCGAATTTATAATATTAAGCTATACAAAATTATATAATTTTCATATTGACACAATCATTTATTTATATTAAAATTTTAAAAATATATAATTTATATAAAAAATATCATTATAATTTATGGCTAAAAAAACTGTAATAAAAAAATCAATTATAACTGGACTAATAATAAGTTTAATAGCCTGCATATTTTGTTTAGTAATTGACAATCTTGCATTATTAAAAAGAATAGAATTAAAATCTCTTGATTTAAGATTCAAACTTAGACCTCAAATCAAGATGCAACAGGATTTAGGGTTTCTTGATTATGATGATCCATCAATTGATTTATTCGGATTATGGCCTTGGAACCGCAACAGACAGGTTGCTTTAGTTGATACATTAAAATTTTACAACTCAAAAGCTGCCGGATATGATGTTTTTTTTACTGAAAAAAGCAACATAGTTTTTACTCCTGACTATTTAACAACTTTAATAGAATCACCCGCAAGATATTACAGCCAATTTATGATAGAAAGCACTCCAAATTCAAATCTTGCAAAATATAATTCAGTTTTCTCACAAGCAGAACAAAAAAATTTAATGTTGAAAACACTTGATTTATCTTACAAAAATTATGATTTAGATTTAGAACAGTCTTTTGCAAAAGCTAAAAACATATTTCTTGCGCAATTTATGGAAATGCCGAGCGAAGATGTACTTCTTCCTCCAAAAAAAGGGATTGCCGAAAAAACAAAATATCATCTAAAAAAAATATTATCAAAAATTCCTTTACTCAACAAATTCGTCAAATCTGATAATGATGAGTCACTCATATTTGATGAAATTCAGAAAACAGTAAAAAAACGAAGAATGAACTATACCGATGAAAAAAAACTTGCTTTAGAAGAATTAGAAAAAACCATCAATACAGATACTTCAGTTCAATTTAAAGATATTTATAAAAAACATTTATTTAAAACAGTTGATATCGGAGCTCCATTATACAGGTTCATTAAAGCTTCTGCAGGAATTGGATTTGCCCAAATAGTTGAAGATATGGATTATACTGTGCGTTTATTTCCAGCATTTTTATATTTTGACCGGCACATTCATCCTGCGCTTACTTTAAAAATGGCGTCCTATCTTCTTGACTTTAATATGAACGATATTATTGTAAAGCCAAGCGAATATATTTTAATAAAAAACGCCCTTGAATACGGTACAAATAAACGAAGCGATTTCAAAATACCGATTGATGACAAATGTCAGTTGTTAATGAACTGGGCTGGAGAATTTGACAACACTTATTTTCATTATTCATTCAAAACAATTGCTTTATATTACGCTTACATTAAATGCAAACAAATAGTTTCATATTATCCTGACAATCCTGAATTTTTAGATTTAGCTTTCAACAAACTCAAAAATTATCTTGTAAATGAACAGCTTGTCGAATCTAAACTTATTGAAAAAATTGCCGGCACAATCGCCATTGCAAAATGTTATGAATCTGAAATCGTTAGAAGTAAAATTTCTGATATTGAAACATTAAAAAACAATTTAAAAATCGAATCATTAAAACCATATTTTGACGAAGCTTTTTATTCAACGAAAATAGGAAACGAAATAGCAAAACAGTTCGAATTAAACCAAAACTTGAATTATAAAGATTTTATAAAATCAATTGATTATAATTTCGATCAGGAATACATCAAAGAAATATTTGATAATATTGAATGGTTTGCAAAAAAAAACAGATTAAATGATATAAAACCTTTTTGTTTTCCTGAAAAACAAACTATTAAAGTTTTCGGCAAACCAATTAAAGTATCTCCCACTTATCTTGAAAATAAAATTTTTATGATTGGACTTACAGGAATAGGAACAATAGATTTGAATCCTATGCCTTTCGAGCAAAGTTGTCCTATGGTTGCTTTGCACACTAATGCCATAAATATGTTTCTTACCAGGCAAGCATTAAGTTTTCCTCCTGAATGGTACAAATATGTTTCAACAATATTTTTGGTGGTGTTAATCGGTTTGCTGTCTGTATTTTTATCTGCCACTAAAGGACTTATTGTATCAATATTTATAAGTTTAATTTATACATTAGCAGTATGGTTATACTGGACTAAATCCGGAGTATGGCTGAATTTCGTAACACCTCTTTTGTCAATATATATTTCTTATCTAATAACTGCAATTTATAAATTCATTCAATCTACTGCAGAAAGAAAAAAAATAAGAAACATATTTTCTACAATGGTTTCTCCTGCTGTATTAAAAGTTATGGAAGATAATCCTGATTTACTTTCATTGACAGGTGAAAGAAAAGCTGCTACTACAGCATTTTCAATGGTATTCGGGTTCAATAAAGTAACAAGTTCAGTTGCTCCTGATTATCTAAGTAAAATATTAAGTGTATATCTTACACCTACCAGCGAAATCATAATGGATTATGACGGTTACATAGATAAATATGAAGGGCATATAATAATGGCTGATTACGGAGTTCCGCTTGACGATCCGGGCAATGCCTGGAAATGCGCATATTCAAGCGTAGAACAACAGCTTGATATTGCAGCATTCAGATATTATGTTTATGTTAATTACGGCGTCAAAGTCACAACAATGCTTGGATATAATTTCGGATATGTCTCTGCTGGAAACATGGGTTCTGAAAAAAAAATGCAGTATACTGTTATGGGAGACGCTGTAAATGTTGGCGCAAGATTTATGCCTGCAAACCTTATTTATAATACCAGAGTAATTACAGGAGGTTCTACGTACTACAAAATAAAAGATTTCGCAGAGCTCAGAAAACTCGACAGACTTTTATTAAAAGGAAAAACAACTCCAACTGAAATTTACGAAACTCTTGGATGGAATAAAGACAAATATATTGAATTGCTTGGACACAAACCAGTTCCGGAATCTTTGCGTACAAGATGGAAATTCGCGCCTGGAGGTAAAGTATTCGGATACTTCAACTTTTGGAAACAGGCCGAAAAAGATTTTACTCACCCTATGATTTCAAAAATTTCAAAATTTTTCGAAAATCAACTTATTTCAAATGCTACCAGAATTGAAAATGCGAATAAAATATTCTTTTTAGAACTAATTGATGAAATCAATAAAGTTATAAAAAGTTATGGGATAGATAACCCCATCATAAGAAAAGACAGTCACGATACACTTCTTGAAGACTGGTTGAATAAAATAGTTCTGCCTGTGCTTGACAAATTAAGGACAGATTCTGAAAAAATGCAGGAATTTCACAATATTCAACTTTTAGAAAATAAAATTTTAATGTTTAAAAAGAAACTTGAATTAAAAGATAATGTCGATGACCTGATTTTATTTTCGTTTGATCATATCAAAGAATTTATAATAAACAACAAAAATAATGAAACTATTGAAACAATAAATGCAAATGAATCTCAGTTGGAACTTCAGTATCAAACTGCTGTGGAATCCCTTATTTCTGAAATATCTGTAAATCCTATGGATTACAGATTAATGATGGCAGAAATAGGAAGTATTACAGATTCTCTACGGAAAGTCAGAGACTTATACGAAGATTCTATTCAAAAATACTGGAATAGACAATGGGATGATGCAATATCAGGTTTTTCGAAATGCGTTGAAATTATTCCTGATGATCCGGCTTCGTTATGTCTGCTCGAAAGGGTTAAATATATGAAAGATAACCCGCCAGCAGATAACTGGCAGGGTGAATTTATTCAAACGAAAAAATAATTGATTACGGGATTCTGAAAATTATGGCTACAAAAAAACAAGTAAAACTGAAAACCTTGATTCTTAAAACTCTATATATAACCGCTTCTGTTTTTTTACTGATTCTAATACTTGATTTTTTCGGTTTTTTTTCATCTCTTGAATTTTTAACTATTGACGCAAGATATACAAAAAGACTTCTGAAAAAAACTAAAATTTCAGATAAAATAGTTACAATAATAATAGACGATGACGCTATAGAAAAAGTGGGAAGATGGCCGTGGTCTTGGGAAAAATTGAAAATGATAGTGGAAACAGCTGACTATTATTCTGCAAAATTCTGCGCTTTCATAGATTTAAATTTCAACAAGGAAAGCGAAGTGTATTTCAGCGAAGAAGGTTCAGCAAATTCGAAATCAATAATAACAAATTATATTATGCAGGATTCAAATGATACTCAAACTATACTTGGCGCTATTGAAAATAAAAATAAAGAAATGATCAGCGCAATTAATAAATATAAAAACATATTTTTATGCAGCAATTTTTATATACCTGAAATCAAATTAAATACCAAACAATTTAGCGCTTTGACTGAAATTAAAAAAAAAGATATAATGATTGACCGGCTGGATAATATTTCTTCAATGAAAAAATATATAATTCCTAACACTGAAAATAAAACCAAATTAACAACTGCAATTGATTTTATCCCTCCATTAAAAAATCTAAATGAAATAGTTAAAGGGGTCGGATATAACCGGATATTTCCAGATGCAGACGGAAGAGTCAGACATTATTCTATGGCCGCAAATTATGACGGGAATGTTTATCCTTCTTTAGTAACAAGTTTAGCCGCAGGTTATTATAAATGTCCTCTTGATAAAATCAGAATTATTCCAGGAAAATATATTGAATTACAAGAAGGGGATACTTCTATATCCAAATTCCCTTTACAAATACCAATAAATGAAAAAGGTATGATGACTATAAATTGGGCTGGAACTTACAAGGAAACATTTAAACATTTACCCTATAATTTAATAGCATATCATTATTCATTTATAAAAGGAAAACAATATTTAAGCAATTATAAGGATGCCTGGAATATGCCAGGCTTCAGCCCTGATATTGTGTACACAAACTTAAATTCAGAACTTATTAAGGCAGGTTTGGTTACACCTTCTTCAGCCGAATCAATATCTCTTTCATTGTTTATAGCATGGCTTATGGATTATTTTAATTCTAATGGCGCGGATTATATGACTTTCATATCTCAAATGGCTGCCATGGGTCTTGAAGATACTACAACAATAAAAAATATGTGGATTCAAATAGATTTTAATAATAAACTTTTTGCAAGGTTAAATGAAACCAGGAAAATACCTGATTTTTCCGAGTTTATAAAAGAACTCGGCCTTAAAGAATATGAAAAAGAATTATTTATTCGCGAAGGTTACAGGCAAACAATATTCTTTTTCCTTAAAGGCATGATAGATACAGTCAGGCCCTTATATTTTCCTGAACCATCAAATTTAAAAATCGGATTGAAAAATGAGTACATTTCTCTGCTTGAACTTTCGGATAAATTTATTTTTACTGGACTTACTGCAACAGGACTTGCATCATTCAATCCTACTCCTTTTGAAAACAGATATATGATGTTAGGTTTGACTCCTAATGCTTTCAATACAATTATAACAAATCAATTTTTAAAATTCATAAATCCGTTTTTTTCATATTTACTATTGATTATAATAATGATTTTTATTTCGTTTTTAACATTAAAATCTTCTTTAACAGGCACTATAGTATCAATAATTTTATTTGTATTATATCCTTTTACAGCATGGATTTGTTTTGAATACGGCCTTATTATTCCTATTATATTCGTTGAAGCAAGCATTCTATTATGTTATTTCGGAGCTCTTACTTATAAATACATTGAACTTCAACGTGAACGAAAAAAAGTACGCGATATGTTTTCAACAATGGTGTCTCCTGAAGTCTTAAAAATTATAGAAGAAAACCCTGATAAATTCAATATTTCAGGCGACCTTAGAGAAGCTACTATGTTTTCTTCAGACGTATCAGGTTTTACTACGATTTCAGAAGGAGTTACGGCTCAGGAACTCGCTAATATTCTCAATATATATCTAACTCCTATGAGTAACATTATAATGAAATATAACGGCTATATTGATAAATATGAAGGAGATGCTATAAAAGCAGATTTCGGAGTACTTCCTCTTCAGACAAGTTCAAACTGGGAACTTGATAAAGAACATCATTGGAAATGCTGCTATGCAGCTCTTGAACAACAGGAAGAATTAAGTGTCATTCAAAGAATGATTCAAATAAAATTCGGAGTTAAAATCTCGGCTCGTATTGGAGTAAACACCGGAGTTGTCTCTGCCGGAAATATGGGTTCTGAAAAAAAAAGACAATTCTCTGTCATGGGGGCTGCAGTTACTCTTGCAGAAGAACTTGAACCTGTAAACAAATTATTTGAATCATGGATAGCAATAGGCCCTGAAACTTATAAGAAAGCTGAAAAATACATAGAAACACGATTGTTGAATTATCTTGAATTTCATGAAGGCGAACCTCTTCTTCCTGTTTATGAATTATTGGGGTGGAATATTGATAAATTTATGGAATATTGGAAAGATAAACCTGCTCCATCTCTAATCCTTGAAGGTATAAGAAAAATGCCGCCAGAAAAAATTCTCGGATATTATCATTATTACAGCAATAAAAAACTGGATGATACTGATTTTATAATTCAAATAAAAAAATTCTTTACAGATTTGTCT